>NZ_JBVAYM010000013.1:0-72777 GCF_055420025.1 Traorella sp. mt218 | reverse complement strand
TATATTATTTCTGTTATTGTATTTAATAAAAAGCAATGTAATAGAAAATTATCAGAATTAGGTAATTTTTCATATGGAATTTACTTATGTGGTTTTCCAATTCAGCAGATAATGGTATATTTATTCGGTGGTAAGATGAATGTGTATATTAATATGATTGTATCAATAGTACTTGCAATTATCGTAGGATATTTTATTTATTTCATAAGTGAACAAAAATTAAAAAAATATAGTGTTTAATTTATTTGATAGGATATAATAAGTAAGGAGGTTTATTATGAACTTTGAAATTTATACAAAATTAAACTATGGTGTATATGTGATCACATCATCACTCAATGGCAAACAGTATGGCTGTGTAGCAAATTGTGCCATGCAGATTACCGATCAGCCTTCAACGATTGCGATCAGTATGAATCATAACAACGAAACACACAAGGCAATCAGTGAAAGCGGATATTTCGGTATCAATATATTACAGGAAAATATCGATCCTTCTTATATTGGTGTATTTGGTTTTTCGAGCAGTAAGGACAAGGACAAATTTAAAGATTTCGATTATGAGATCAAAGACAATGTACCTGTATTAAAAGAAGCTTTAGGCTATTTGACATTAAAGGTAATTAATACGATGGAAACACCGACCCATACAGTCTTTTTAGGAGAAGTTATTGATGGTGATGTTTTGCATTCCGCAACACCGATGACTTATAAATATTATCATGAAGTCATTAAAGGAAAATCACCTAAAAACGCCCCGACTCATATCGTAGATGAAAATGTTACGACAAAAGAACAATGGGTATGCAGTATCTGCGGTTATGTTTATGATGGTGATATTCCGTTTGAACAGCTTCCAGATGACTATGTATGTCCGATCTGCCTCCAGCCAAAAGAAGTATTTGAAAAAAGATAATCCATTCGTGGATTATTTTTGTTATAATGAGGACATATGAAACGATGCAGATGGGTGGATGAAACAAGCGAATTATATATTAGATATCATGATACAGAATGGGGCGTTCCTTCTTATGATGATCATTATCTTTTTGAAATGCTGCTTCTTGAATCCTTTCAGGCAGGATTGTCCTGGATCACGATTTTGAAAAAGCGTGAGGCCTTTAGAGAAGCCTTTGATAATTTTGATGTAGTAAAAGTGAGCCAATATGATGAAACAAAGATATCAGCGTTGATGAAGAATAAAGATATTATACGCAATCAATTAAAAATTCGCGCTGCTGTGAACAACGCGAAGGTATTTATTCAGATTCAACAGGAATTTGATCGTTTTTCAAATTATATCTGGTCCTTTACAAATGGCAAGATCATATATAATGAGAATGATGAACTTCCTGCAACCTCTCCCTTATCTGATACGATCTCGGCGGATCTGAAACAAAGAGGGATGAAATTTGTCGGTTCAACGATCATATATTCATATCTTCAGGCCATAGGAATTATTAATGATCATGAAACGACCTGTGATTTTTATAAGAAAAATTAAAGTGTTTTAAGAAGCTTTATATAAGGACCCTGGTCATCACGATCGATCCGGATGATCTTATCAAAACCAGCTTCGATATATAATTTTAATGCAGGATAATTATCTAAATCTACACCGATGGCTATTTCTTCATAATTCATTTCTTTTATCTTTTCAATGGCAAAATGCAATAATTGTCTTCCAATTCCCTGATGGCGGTATTCGCGTTTTACGATCAGTCTTGATATATAGATACGCTGGTCAGTAATCGTATAATCACTATCTTTCATATCAAAGACCAAAGAAATTTCACCAATGAATTCACCATCAATCGTATAAATAAAAGTGATTCGGTTATTCGAAAGCAATTCATGATAAAACTGTTCTGCAAGTGCAGACTGTTTTTCCATGTTCCAAATATTGCCACATTTATTAAAATCAGCTATGTCTAATGCAATAATTTCATGTTTCATCATATCCTCCTATGTTAATCAGCCTCATGATTTGTATGGGTATCAATAAAACCAAAATTAAATTTTGAATACATGATTTTCTGTTCGCTGTATAATCCCTGATAGCCGGAAAGCATGTATCCGATCGCAGCTGCAATCAAAAACAGTGGAACAGCCGTGAAACCAAATAATTCAAAAGCAAGGAAAAGGGAAGTCACAGGACAATTGGTAACGGCATCAAAGACGACCATTAGTCCGATGGCGGCACCAAAAGAAGCATCGATACCTAGAATAGGAGCAATCCATCCGCCAAAGCAGGCACCTACAAAGAAACTGGGGACGATTTCACCACCCTTATATCCACAGCCTAAAGTAATTCCCGTAAAAACAGCTTTCAGAAGAAAAGCTTCAGGATGTACGCTGCCTTCCTCAATGGCTTTTTTGATCACAGACATTCCGGCACCATTATAAACCGTACCAACAAGATATGTTAGGATGACGATGATCGTTCCGCCTATAAAAATACGCAGATATTCATTCTTGAAAAGCTTGGAGAAAAGCTTGGAACATTTATGTAAGAAAACACATAAAAGTGAACCGATATAAGCACAAAGCAGGGATAGAAAAGCAATGCGCAGCATATTCAATGTATTGATGTTTGGCAACGATGCAATGACAAAAGCTTCTTTGGTAATACCAAACTGTTGGGCAACCATTGATGCTGCAACACTTGCGATCGCACAGGGAACAAGTGCTCCATAATGCATGATGCCAACGCTGATGACTTCCATTGAAAATATGGCAGCTGTCAAAGGTGTTCCAAATAAAGCTGAAAAAGCGGCACTCATTGAACACATGGTCATGATCTTACAGTCTTTGCTGTCCATCTTAAAAGCTCTGGCTAAATTCTGGCCTAAGCTTCCTCCTAACTGCAAAGCAGCTCCTTCACGACCCGCAGAACCACCAAAAAGATGTGTCAAAACAGTTGATATGAAGATCAAAGGAGCCATCACGATCGGAATTTTATCATCGGAACGAATAGAAACGATGATCAAATTTGTACCTTTATTATTTTCTCTGCCACAGAAATGATATAAAAAAACAATGACAAGACCCGCAATAGGCAGTCCGAGTATGAGCCATGGATCAGCTGTTCGAACAGAGGTTACTAAATTCAAGCTATAAGCAAATATAGCGGCAATGCTGCCTACCAATAATCCGCAAATACTGCCCAGCAGTATCCATTTCAATAAAATAAATAGATGATGAAGATGTATGCTGAATTGATTTATTTTCATTGGATCCCCCTAATTAATTACCTTTTTATTATAATGAGTGTTATAAATAAATACAAGCTGTTAAAAATGAAGTATCCTATATCATGTATGATCAAATTTGTGCTATTTTGAAGTGAATTTGCTTGATCATTTTATCTTCATAAAAAAATGGCATAAAAAAATTAAATTTTTTCTTGCAGTTTATAGAAATTTGATATACAATAGAAAAGCACATTGGGGTGTAGCCAAGCGGTAAGGCAACGGACTCTGACTCCGTCATTCATAGGTTCGAATCCTATTACCCCAGCCATATAGAAAAAGAAGTTGGCAATTGCCAACTTTTATGTTATGTTAAGTGTATGATTAAAATTAAAGATTATTGTGTATTAGATATTGAAACAACAGGACTATCACGTTTCAAGGATGACATTTTGGAAATTGGCTGCATAAAAATCAGAGATCATAAGATCATTGATCAAATGAGCGTCCTGATCAATCCTCATAAGCCGATCTCTCCTTATATCACATCGATCAATCATATTACGAATGAGATGGTTCAAAAAGAGGGAATTGAGCTGGAAGAAGCTCTGATACGCTTGTATGACTTTATTGAGGATGATTGTCTGGTAGGTCATAATCTCTCATTTGATATGGGATTTATACGACAAAAGTCTTCTGAGAGCCTAGGACTGTCCTTTGATCATGTTCAATATGACACCTTGATGCTTTCAAGAAAAAGGATCAGATGTGAAAATTATAAGCTTTCAACAGTATGCCGATATTATAACATTCAAAATAAGACAGCTCATCGTGCCTTATCTGATGTGATCGCAACCTATCAGGTATTTGAATGCCTGATGAAAGAAATTTAAATACAAAAAAACTCATCACAGGGATGAGCTTTTTTAATTAGAATTCAGGTTCACCAGTATATTTGGCTCTTTCAGGACTTAGGTTATCCGTATAATAACGAACAGTCAATGCACCGCCACATTTATTTTTTGTTTTTGGAGCAACCAGTATTCGATCTCCTTCCAACAGGGCATCCAGCATGGCCTTACAGCAAACCGTCTGATTTCTTACCCCTGGTTCACATTCCTCCATCAGCTCTTTCGCATTCATTTCAATGAACAGCCACTGCATTTCATGAGCGTCCTTTTTTTTGCCATTGATAATGGAAGCATACTGTTCCTGTGTTAATTTTTCCATATTCATTTCCTTTCTTATTTATTTATGTTTATATTTTAACATATTTTATAAATGTTACAAGAAGCAATGTCCATGAAAAGAATGGGAGTGAAATGCTTGCATGAAAAACAAAGAAGAATGTATAATAAAATCAAAGGAGAAATAGAAATGAAAACATTAGATAATCGTAAAATTGTGTTAGTAGGGACAGGATTCGTGGGAATGAGCTTTGCTTACTCACTTCTTTCACAACCGGGCATTGATGAACTGGTATTGATCGATGTTGCGAAAGAAAAAGCAGAAGGTGAAGCAATGGATCTTTCTCACGGGCTTCCTTATGCTGCCAGCAAAATGCGCATCTATGCCGGTGATTATGCTGACTGCAAGGATGCCAGCATTGTTGTCGTAACTGCCGGTGCCGCTCAAAAACCGGGACAGACACGTCTTGAGCTTACTGCTATCAATACTAAGATCATGAAAGGAATTTGTGAGCAAATCAAAGAAAGCGGTTTTGGAGGTATCTTGGTAGTGGCCAGCAATCCGGTAGACCTGATGACTTATGTCGCTCAAAAGGTGACAGGCTATCCAAAAAACAGGGTGATAGGCAGCGGTACGCTTCTGGATACGGCAAGGCTAAGATATATGGTCGCTAAATATCTGGATGTTAATTCTACAAATGTTCATGCTTATATTATGGGAGAACACGGCGACTCTTCCTTTGTACCATGGATGCACGCGTATATCGGATGTAAATCACTTTTAGAGCTCTTAGATGAGCAGGGCAGAGATATGGCGGATCTATTACAGATCTATCAGGATGTCCGCAATGCCGCTTATGAGATCATCGAAAAGAAAAAAGCAACCTATTATGGCATCGGACTTTCTTTGAATCGTTTGGTTGGTGCTATTTTGAATAATGAAAATGCAATTATGACAGTTTCTGTTTACCAGAATAATGAATATGGAAAATCCGGACTTTATATCGGTGTTCCGGCTATCGTAAATCGTGAGGGAATCAGAGAGATCATTCATTTACCATTAAATGAGGTCGATCAGGGTAAATTTGATACTTCATGTGATAATCTCATGGAGATCATTCGTGAAACCATCGATCCGCTTTTATAAATTTAATAAAGGGCATTCGTTAGCGAATGCCAATTTTTTTATTTGATAAGTAAAAAGAAGATACTTTAGGTTTTTTTAGATCTGAATGTCACAGAGCTGTCATTTTTGAAATGATAAATGTGAGATTTTATTTAAATGTATATGAAAATATATCTCAATAAACGAATAAAAAAGATAATATTATTGTTTCAAATGTGTGAAAATTTGTGAAATGTGACAAAAATGTAAGTTGTGTGTTATAATAGTTCTCGTGTAATGAGGTGATAAACATGGACCATAAGAACTATCTTAGTAATAACATGACTCTAAATCAGCTGATGAAAATTACAGGAAGTGTTTCTTTGGTAACGATGCTGGCTCTGACACAGCGCGGTATTTTACAGGCTGAGGAGGTAACAGCTCCTACAACAAATCGAGTCAATCTGGAACCGATCAGTGTGAATTACAACGATACGGCCGCAATCGCAAAAGTAGCAAAAACAATTTTAAAAGATCATGTGAATTTACTTTCAGAATTCAAGATGGTAGAAAGCAGTCAGTATAGAACTGTTTATTCATTGGAAGATTATATCGTTAGCGTTTATTATGAAGCTAACAGCGGGTTAGGTGTAAAAGACGTAAAATTAACGATCGAAACTAAATTTACGCATGAACGCCCTGATGATCAGAAAATCATTGCTTTAAACGATCAAAGCGAATGTGAGGTTGTTGAAGGAACAGTAAATGTGTACAATGTGAAGATCAATGTCATTGATACGGTTGCACCTGTAATTTCATTAAGTGAGAGCTCTGTTACGATCGATGATACAGATAGTTTTGATATCAATAATTATATCAGTGTTTCTGATAATGTGGATGGTGCGATCGGTTATACCGTTGATGGTGCACTTGAAACATCGGATGATAAATATAAAGCAGGAACTTATACGTTTACGATCAGCGCCGTGGATTCAAGCGGCAATGCTTCTTCAAGCCAAATGAGCGTAACGGTCAATAAAACGGAACCGGAACCTGTAGTTGTAAGTACATCTTCGCTTTATTACGGATCAAATCCTGATCGCAGCAATTATGCTGGGGCTGATGTGCTGGTGAGTGCTGCTTATGCACAGCTGGGAAGAAGACAGGATTGTACGATGCTGGTAACAAATGCTCTGGCTGCTGCAGGAATTAATTTCCACGGATGGCCGGCAGGTTATTTCAGTCTTGGTTATACAGTCAGTGGTTCAGAAGCCCGTCCGGGTGATTTGATCTATTATGATAATGCTGGTGCAGGGGTTCCACACATCGCTCTGTATATCGGTAACGGTATGGCAATTCACGGAGGATGGCAGGGATCTACGAAGATTGCTCCGGCATATGTCGGAAGCGGACCGGTGTTTATCCGAGTGACAAGAGGTTAAAGATGGCAATGCCATCTTTTTTCTTTTATGATATAATACATCAGGGGTAAAAGTATGATCCAAAAAATGAGTCAAACGAATGCAGAAGAAATTGCGAAGTGGCATTATGAGGCACCTTATGATTTTTATGATATGATCAATGACGAAGAGGATTTACATGAACTTCTTTATGAGCGTGGCAATCATTATTTTGAAGTGCTTGAAAATCATGACTGTATCGGTTTTTATTCAATCATTGAAGACGACGGGCAAATTGAAATAGGACTTGGGCTTCGTCCTGATCTTACCGGTAAGGGTTATGGAAAAGAATTCCTTGAAATGCTTCTTGAATATATTTCTTTGAATTATGAAAAAAAGAAGATTGTTTTAAGTGTTGCGGCATTTAACTCAAGAGCGATTCGTTTATATGAAAAATGTGGATTTAAAAGAATCAAAAGCTTTTCTCAAACGACTAATGGTTCTATTTATGAGTTTATCAAAATGGAATTATGCAGATAAATTAATTTTGGAGATAGCAGGCCGTATTGAACTTTTACGTCAAAAAGATTATAATGAACATATTAATGGAGGCAAATTATGAATTTAAAGGATTATATCGCATCTGTACAGGATTTTCCGATCGAAGGAATTCTGTTTCGTGACATTACGCCATTGATGGCCAATGGAGAAGCTTTTCAGGAGGCTTGCAATCGTATCCGTGATTTTGCACAGAGCAAAGGAGCAACTGTAATCGTAGGACCTGAATCCAGAGGATTTATCTTCGGATGTCCGGTAGCCAAAGATCTCGGAATCGGTTTTATACCGGTAAGAAAACCAAATAAGCTGCCAAGAGAAACCGTATCGATCAAATACGATTTGGAATATGGAAGCAATGAACTGCATATGCATGCCGATTCTATCAAAAAAGGTGATAAGGTCGTGATCATTGATGATCTTTTAGCAACCGGAGGTACGATAGAAGCAACGATCAAGCTTGTTGAAAAAATGGGCGGTGAAGTTGTTGGCTGCTCGTTCTTGATCGAATTGTCTGATCTGAACGGACGTGAACTGTTAAAGAATTATGATGTTTATTCAGTAATGACATATTAAAAGGCGAAAGCCTTTTTTATAAAAGAGAGGTGAGAAGAATATGAAACAAAAATATGTTAATAAAAATTTTGATGACATTATGAATGAAGTCAAAAAATATATGGTGAAGCCTGAAAATCTTGAATTGATCCAGAGGGCATATGAGTATGCAAACGAAAAACATTCCGGACAATTCAGAAGGAGCGGTGAGCCTTATGTCACACATGTTTTAAATGTTGGTTATATTCTTGCAACCTTAAGAAGCAGTCCGCAGACGATTGCGGCAGGACTTTTGCACGATACGATCGAAGACTGTGATGTAGATGAAGAAGAATTTAAAAAGCTTTTCGGTGATGAGATCTTTTTGCTCGTACAGGGAGTAACGAAGATCGGTAATCTGAAGTTTAAGGATGAAAAAGAATATCAGGCAGAAAATCATCGTAAGATCTTTATTGCGATGGCAAAGGATGTCCGTGTCATTTTGATTAAGCTGGTAGACCGTCTGCATAATATGCTGACCCTTCAATACATGCCGGAAGAAAAGCAGATGAAGATTGCTGCCGAAACATTAGAGGTCTATGCTCCGATCGCTCATCGCCTTGGTATCAGCGAGATCAAAAATGAATTGGAAGATCTCAGCTTTATGTATCTGAACCGAGAAAAATATTTTGAGATCGCTCATCTTGTTGAAAAAAAGAAGGCAGAACGTGATGGTCAGGTTTCAAAGATGATCGAAGAGATTTCTCAGCTTTTAAATGAACATCATATTAAATTCCGTATTTTTGGAAGAAGCAAGCATCTTTACAGCATTTATAAAAAGATGATCAATAAGCATAAGCGCTTTGATGAAATTTTAGATCTTTTAGCGATCCGTATCATTTGTGACGATGTGGGACAATGTTATGAGATCTTGGGGTATATCCATGCAACCTATCGACCGATCCCGGGACGTTTTAAGGATTATATTGCCATGCCGAAGGTCAATATGTATCAGTCGCTGCATACGACGATCGTAGCTGAGGAAAATATCTTTGAGGTACAGATCAGAACGGAAGAGATGGATCAGATTGCCGAACAAGGTATCGCGGCTCATTGGGCATATAAGGAAAATATTTCGCTGAGTCATGAAAAAGAACAGAAGGAAATTGAAGAAAAGCTGACATGGCTGAAGGAATTTGCACTGATGAGCGGTGAGGATGGTGTCAGTGATGATGCCAAGGAATATATGAATCTGCTTCAGAAAGATATCTTTGAAGCAAATGTCTACGTCATGTCCCCGAAGGGAAGGGTCATCGTTTTACCTAATGGTTCTACACCGATTGATTTTGCTTATCGTATTCATACGGAAGTCGGTCATAAGATGGTAGGAGCTACGGTCAATGGAGCCATTGTGCCTTTAAATACCGTCTTAAAGACAGGAGATGTTGTCAGCATCCGTACGAGCAATCAGTCAACAGGTCCAAGTGAAGACTGGCTGAAGATCGTCAAGAGCACGCATGCCCGAAATAAGATTCGTGCTTTTTATCAGAAAAAGGAAAATGAAAAGAAATCGGCAGCTATTGAAAAGGGTAAGGATATGCTGGCTGATGAGCTGAAACGACGCAGCCTGAATGCGGATGACTACATGGAAAGAAAAAAGATGGAGTCTGTTGTCGGTGCGCTGACCTATCCGTCATTAAATGATCTTTATTATGCCATTGGAACAAAAGCGATATCAGCTGCTGTGGTCGTTGACCGTCTTGTCAATCATACCTCCAGCAAGAGCATGGATAATGAAGAGCTTGTCAAGATGTTCAACCGCAATGAAACAAAACGTAAGCGTCCATCTAAATGTGGTGTCTATGTAAAGGGCATCGATACGATGATGGTCAATCTTGCCGCTTGCTGTAAGCCGATACCGGGAGATGAGATTGTTGGTTATGTGACCAAATCACAGGGAGTAAAGGTACACCGCTGTGACTGTCCGAACATCATCAATGAAAAATCACGAATCATTGATGTTTACTGGGATGATAATCTTGAGGAGAAGGATTATGAGGTCGAGGTCTTGATCGCTTCTACAGACAGATCTTTCTTATTAAGCGATATCGTTACAGTCGTTTCTCAGAATAAAGCAGGTTTGATCCATGTTGACAGTAAGGTCATGGATGACAAGATATCGGTAACGACGATGCTGACGGTGCTTGTGAAAAATGCTGAGCATCTGAGAACGCTGATGGCCAATTTGAAGAAGGTCAATAGTGTCATTTCGGTAGAAAGAATGATTCACTAGTTGAATTTCAGCGTAAATTGTGCTATATTAAAAAAAACTGATGAAGTAGAGAATATTTATGGAATGTCAAAGAGAGTGGACGTTGGGTGTGAGTCCATACAGGAAGTAAATAGGGACACTATGGAGGTGCTGTTTGAAAAGAGCAGCCGGGACTCGCCGTTATGAGTTGAGTGCGCAGTCATGCGAACTAAGGTGGTATCACGTTAAGCGTCCTTAGACGGGCGCTTTTTTTGTTTTAAAGGAGAGAGAACATGACAAATTATCAGATGCCAAGAGGTACGCAGGATATTCTGCCAAATGAAATTGAAAAGTGGCATGCATTAGAAGAATATCTGCAGAAATTTACAACCCTGTATCATTATAAGGAAATCCGTACACCGATCTTTGAACATACGGAAGTCTTTAAGCGCGGGAATGATTCCAGTGATATGGTCAACAAAGAAATGTACACATTTATGGATAACGGTGCCCGCTCTTTGACACTGCGTCCGGAAGGAACGGCCGGTGTATGCCGCAGCTTTGTGGAAAATAAGCTATATGGCAATCCTGATCTGCCGGTCAAACTATATTATATGGGCCCTATGATGCGCTATGAACGTCCGCAGAAGGGCAGACAGCGTATTTTTAATCAGTTTGGGGTCGAGGTACTGGGGGTCAAGAATCCTTATCTGGATGTGGAAACGATTGCTTTAGGATATTCGATTCTTAGCGGTTTAGGACTTAAGGATCTTGTTGTCCAGCTGAATACGCTGGGTGATGATGAATCGCGAAATAATTATCGTGAAGCCTTGAAAAAACATTTTCATGGTTATTTAGATGAATTGTGTGTCGACTGTCATCGCCGTTATGAGCAGAATCCTTTGCGGATCTTGGACTGTAAGGTAGATCATGATCATCCGGCGATGAAAAGTGCACCTAAGATCAGCGATTATCTGAATGAGGAAAGCCGTGATTATTTTGAAAAGGTCAAAGCAGGCTTAGATGCCTTGGAAATTCCTTATACCGTAGAAGATCGTCTTGTCAGAGGGCTTGATTATTATACTCATACCGTCTTTGAAATCGTGTCTGTCAATGAAGACATGGGCGCTCAGGCAACGCTTTTGGCCGGTGGACGATATGATGGCTTGATCGAGTATTTCGGTGGTCCTGAAATGTCCGGAATCGGCTGGGCTCTTGGAATGGAACGCATCTTATTGGCGCTTGAAGCAGAAAATATCGAGATAGCAAAGGATGAAGGCATTGATGCATATGTTCTTTGCCTTTGTAAAGAAGCACAGTTAGAAGCCTTCAAGCTTACTACGATGCTGAGAAGCCATGGCTTTATCTGTGACACCGATTATCAGCAGCGTTCTTTCAAAGCACAGTTTAAGAGCGTTGAACGTATGAAGGCTAAAATAGCGATCCTTGTCGGTGAAGATGAGCTGGCATCCCATACCCTTTCTTTAAAGAAGATCGATACGCAGGAACAGTTCAAAATTCCGGCAGATGAGATCATAACGAAGATGGATGAATTATTAGAGGAGAGATTTTAAATGGAAAGAACACATACCTGCGGTGAATTAACACTGCGTCATGTTGGTGAAACCGTTACTTTATGCGGCTGGGTCAATAAAAGAAGAAATTTTGGAGCTTTGGTCTTCATTGATCTGCGAGATCGTGAGGGTCTGACACAGTGTGTCTTTGATGAAAAAATATCAGAACAAATTGTCAGCGTTCGAAATGAATATGTTCTTCAGGTAACAGGAACAGTAGTTGAACGACAGGATAAGAACCCAAAGATGAAAACAGGCGATATCGAAATCAGCGTCAGTGAGGTAAAAATCATCAACAGTGCTGAAACAACACCTCTGATCATCGCAAATCAGACAGATGCCCTGGAAGATACACGTTTGAAATATCGTTATCTGGATCTTCGTCGTGAATGTCTGCAGAACAATTTAAAATTAAGACACCAGGTAACGATGTGTGCCCGTAATTATTTATCCGATCTGGGCTTTTTGGAAATCGAAACACCGATCCTTTGCAAATCGACACCTGAGGGAGCTCGTGATTATTTAGTACCAAGCAGGATTTCAAAAGGAAGCTTTTATGCTTTGCCGCAGTCACCGCAGATTTATAAACAGCTGTTGATGATTGCCGGCATGGATAAATATTTTCAGATTGCCCGCTGCTTCAGAGATGAGGATCTGCGCTCAGACAGACAGCCTGAATTTGATCAGATCGATATTGAAATGTCATTTGCCGATGAAAATGATGTCTTTTCTGTCGTTGAAGGTCTGATGAGAAAGATATTTAAGGATACCAAGGGAATTGAAGTAGATGAATTTAAGAGAATTCCTTATGATGAGTGCATGTCAAGATTTGGTTCAGATAAACCGGATCTGCGCTTTGGCATGGAAATTGTTGATCTTTCCGAAATATTTAAAGATACTGAATTTACGATTTTTAAGAATATCTTGCATGATAAGGGCATGATCAATGGTATCGTGGCAAGAAATGCCGCTGATAAGTTTTCACGTAAGGACTGTGACCACTTAGGTGAATTTGTGAAGGTATATGGAGCCAAAGCTTTATCTTTCTTAAAGTTTACGGATCATAGCTGGAGCGGTTCGATCCATAAGGTATTAAGTGAGGATGAAAAAGCACGATTGCAAGAAAAATTACAGATTGAAGACAATGATATCGTCTTTATCGTTGCGGATAAGCCAAAGATCTCATTGACCGCTTTAGGCGCTTTGCGCGTTAAATTAGGCAAAGAGCTGCAGCTGATCGATGAGAAGAAATATTGTTTCTTGTGGGTCACGGATTTCCCGATGTTTGAATATGATGAAGCTGAGGCCCGTTATGTAGCGGCCCACCATCCATTTACAGCACCTAAGGCTGAGGATGTCGATAAGCTGATCAGTGATCCTGCACATTGTTATTCAAGAGCCTATGACCTTGTTTTAAACGGTTATGAGCTTCTCAGCGGTTCGATCCGTATCCATGATCAGCAGCTTCAGGAAAAGGTGTTTGAAGCTATCGGACTGACACCAAAGCAGGCTGAAGAAAAATTTGGTTTCTTCCTTGAAGCCTTTAAATACGGCGCACCTCCTCATGGCGGTGTGGGGATCGGATTAGAACGTTTGATCATGATCCTGGCGGGTACGGACAATATTCGTGATGTCATTGCTTTCCCGAAAACTGCCAGTGCCAGCGATCTGATGAGCGAAGCACCTTCTGAGGTTGATGAAAGTCAGCTTGAAGAGCTTGGCCTGATGATCAGAAAAAAGGATGGGAAATAATTCCTTTGCTCCCATACCAAATAATCTATAAAAAATCAAGAGTATACTTTTGATTTTTTTATAATATAATGGAATTGTCCAAAAGGTTCAAATTTTTCCTCAAAGTTGAGATAAGGGAGTCCGGACGTTGAAATTTGGTGTTGAATGCCTGTGTTTCATAGGAATCCTAAAGATTTTCACAGGACACCCACCTGTATATACAGGGAAAGATCTCACCTTTTGGGTAAGCGGGTTTAATCCCGCTTTTCTTTTGTGTAAAAAGTTGTTATAATAGGCGAGAGGTGTTATATGGAAACATGGATTGTTGAATTTATCGAACAGTTTGGATACTTAGCGGTATTTTTACTGATTGCGGTGGAAAATATATTTCCGCCGATCCCAAGTGAAATCATCTTGACCTTTGCAGGTTTTATGATCACCAAAAGCGGATTGGGATTTTTTGGAATGGCCTTTTCTTCAACGCTGGGGTCATATATCGGAGCCCTTGTCTTATATGGGCTGGGTTATTTTCTGCGGCCGGAGAAATTTGAACGATTTTTAAATCTTTTTAAATTTAATCTTGAGGATGTTGAAAAGGCACAAAAATGGTTTAATGATAAGGGATCGCTGACCGTCTTCTTTTGCCGGTTCGTACCGATCATTCGTTCACTGATCAGCATTCCCGCAGGTATGAGTCGTATGAAAATGCTTCCTTTTTCGTTATATACGGTTGTAGGAAGCCTGATATGGAATTGTGTGCTAATCTATATCGGAACAATACTTGGAGATCATTATGGCTTGATTTCCGGCTATATGGAGCAGTATGGAATCGTTGTGGGCATCGTTATCGTAATTATTGGTGCTGCATGGCTGACCATGAAGCTGATGAAAAAGAAGAAAGGTGCTTAAAAGCAGCCTTTAAGGTAGAGAAATGGAAAATCTAAACGGACTTTTACTTGTTAATAAACCGCAAAATATGACTTCCTTCGATGTTGTTGCCATCATGCGAAAAAAGCTTCACGTGAAAAAGATCGGTCACAGCGGTACATTAGATCCGATGGCCGAAGGGGCTTTGTTATTGCTGATCGGCAAGGCTACCAAGATCCTTCCTTATCTGGAAAATACCGATAAAGAATATATCGCAACCTTTGAGCTTGGAAAACAAACCGATACGGAGGATATATGGGGGAATGTCATTGAAGAAAAAGAAGTGAGGAAAATTGATGATCTTTCTTCGCTCTGTCACTCTTTCATCGGCAAGCAGAAGCAATTACCGCCAATGGTCAGTTCCATTAAAGTGAATGGTAAAAAGCTTTATGAATACGCCCGTGACAAGATCGAAGTTGAATGCCCTTTAAGAGATATCGAAATCTATGATATTGAAGTTCTGGATAAAAATAAGATAAGGGTCAGCTGTTCAAGCGGTACATATATCCGTTCTCTGATTCGTGATATGGCGCTTCAAAGCGGTAATATCGGTTGTATGAGCTCACTGATCAGAACACGAATAGGAAATTTTACGCTCGATGACTGTTATCAGCTGGATGAGGTGGACGTTGATACGGTTCAGCTTCATTCCATCTATGAGGCATTAAGCTATCTGCCTATGATCGAAATTGAGAATGAACGGGATGTCATGAACGGCAAAAAGCTGCGTTTGGATACGAAGGAAGACCGGGTATTGATGGTAAAGGATAAAGAAGCTTTGGCGATTTATCAACGTCATCATCAGAATATTTTTAGCTGTGAAAGAGGTTTATGGTAATGAAAGTAATACGCATGGATTTAAATGAGATAGAGCAATTAGAAGATTTAGCGGCCTGTATCGGCTATTTTGATGGAATGCATGTGGGACATATGCGTTTGATCGAGAAAACACTTGAACAGGCTGATAAAAAAGGCTTAAAGAGTGCCTGTATTACTTTTGATCCGGATCCCTGGTGCGTTATCAAGCAGATGAAGGATATTGCTCATATCACTTCGATGGAAGAGCGTATCGAAATCGGACGTCAGTGCGGATTGGATTATTGGATCATCCTTTCCTTTACAAAGCAACTGGCATCTTTATCGTATCGTGATTTTGAAAAAATGCTGGATCAGATGAATGTCAAAGTATTGATTTGCGGTTTTGACTATTCATATGGCTATAAGGGTGAAGGAAATGTTGAAACATTGAGAAAACAGTCTTATTTTGATGTGATAGAAGTTGAAGAAGTCACATATGAGGATGAAAAAATATCTTCGAGCCGTATTGAGGAAACGATACAGAAAGGGGATATGCGTACGACGACACATTTGCTGGGAAGACCTTATTCTATTAAGGGAACGGTTGCTGAAGGACGTTCTTTGGGACATACGATCGGTTTCCCTACGGCGAATCTGAAGATGAAGCATCATTCCATCCTGCCTCTTGTAGGAGTATATATCGGTTATGCCTATGTGGAGGGAAGACATTATAAATGTATGATCAATGTAGGTCATAATCCGACCTTTAATTATAAAGAGGATATTGCGGTAGAAGCCTATTTGGTTGATTTTGATCAAAAGATCTATGGCGATGAGATGGAGCTGATCTTTATTGAAAGAATACGGGATGAGAAGCGCTTTGCCAGTAAGGAAGAACTGGTGGAACAGCTTAAATGTGATGTGCTGAAGGCAAAAGCACTTTAGGTATAAACCTCCTTTTGTTTCATATAATGAAATGCAAGGAGGTTTTTTTGATGAATAAACAAGCCCTCGCTTTTATCAGCATGTTTACATTAGTGCTGATGCTTTCGATTTATTATGTATCGCTGGAAACGATCACTCCTCAAGACAATACGCCTGTCAGTGATGTTACGAGCGTGATGGCTGTTTTAAATGAGCAGAATCTGGAAAAAAAGAATGCTTTGGTATTGCAGCTGAAGGAACAGCTGGGAAGCAGTGAAACAAGTGAAGAAAAGAAGAAAGAGGTTCTTTCGAAGATCGAAGCGATCGAGAGTAATAAACAGATAGAAGAAAGGATCGTCGATGCACTGGAACAAAAAGGTATAAAAGGTGTTGTGAATATTGAAGATGACATCGTAAAGACCCATGTTTTTGAAACAGAGAAAAGCAATGAAAAAGCTGATGAGATCATGCGTTTGATTTATCCGCTGATTACCTCGGATCAGACGATCGAATTAGTTTTTAGTTGAAAGATGTTCCACTTTCAAGTATAATAGCAATAGAAGGTGATAAAAGTGGCACAAGAATATATTTGTATCAAAAAATCAAATGATTACGGACAGATAGCAATCAATAAAAAAGTATTTGAATCAATTGCATTGATCGAAATCGGAGAAGAAGAAAAAAAGGTCGTACCGGATTCTTCAAGATTTAAGAATGCTGTAAGCTGCAGGGTTTCTAAGAATTCGCTGGTACTGAATGTTGATGTGAAGGTAAACTATCAGCTGAATGTGAATGAGATCTGTTCACGTCTTCAGGATAAGATTTATAATTCGATCCTGCATATGACAGGTGTGAAGATGGATATGATAGATATCAAGGTGACCGGATTCATTTTCTAGCTTAATTACACCCTAACGGGTGTTTTTGAATGGCATATGTGTTAAAATGAATAAACGGAGGATATTATGAGCAGACATACATTACGAGAAACAGCGATGACCTGTCTTTATCAGTATTTTCTTTTACATGGTGATATCAAGTCGATCGTTTATGAAAATGCCGGAAATGAAATCGATCCGTTTCTTTATACGGTAACGATCGATGCATTGAAGCATAAGGATTATTATATACAGAAAATCAATGATGTATTGAGTGATGATTGGGAATTTGACCGTCTGGGCTGTGTTGAAAAGGCAATTCTTTTAATGGCCGCTGCAGAGCTTGATTTTGAAACGGCAAATAAGGCCATCGTCATTGATGAAGCTGTGACCCTTTCTAAAAAGTATTGCGACAGTGATACTTATAAGCTGATCAATGGAGTGCTGGATAAGCTATGATGAATCGGATGTGGTCAGTTTCCGCATTGGTTTCTTATATCAAACGAGGAATCGATCATGATGAGAATTTAATGCAGCTTCTGGTACGTGGTGAAATCAGCAATCTTGTGAAGCATCGTTCAGGACATTATTATTTCACATTAAAAGATGATAAAGCTCGGATGAGCTGTGTCATGTTTTCAAATTATGCAAGACTCGTTCGTTTTGATCTTGAAAATGGCAGTAGGGTGATCGCACAGTGCAAGGTCAGTGTCTATGAGGCTGGTGGAAGCGTGCAGCTTTATGTCAATGGTCTGCAGCCGGATGGCATCGGTGAGATGTATCTGCAGCTGGAGGCCTTGAAGAAAAAAATGATGAGTGAGGGTTATTTTGATCCTGCACATAAAAAGAAGCTGACGATGTATCCGATGGATATTGCTTTGATCAGTGCGAAAGAAGCTGCTGCGGCAAGTGATGTCCGAACAACGATCGCCCGTCGCTGGCCATTAGCCAAAATTACGTTCTACCCATCATTGGTCCAGGGAAGTGAGGCTGCAGCGATGCTGATCGAAACGATAAAAAAAGCAGATCAAAAGCACCATGATGTTATTTTGCTGGTGCGGGGCGGCGGCAGCATCGAAGATCTTTGGGCCTTTAATCAGGAGGCGTTGGCAAAATGTATTTATGATGCAGCAACTCCTATCGTTACCGGAGTTGGTCATGAAACGGATACAACGCTTGTCGATTATGTCAGTGATGCCAGAGCAGCGACACCTACTGCAGCAGCAGAATTGGTGACGCCGGATATTCAGGAAGTGAGCGATCAGCTTCAGCGGTATAAAAAGATGATGGCCGATCGGTTAAAGATGCTTCTGGATCGTTCAACGCATCGTCTTGATAAGGTGAAAAGCCATCCTTATATAAAAAATCCGATGGCATATATCGAAAACAGCATGATGAGCCTTGATCTCAAAAGAAATGCTTTTGAAACATATATCCATGGTATGATGAATTTACATAGTGATGTTGAACAAAAACGTATCCGTTTTGCACATGCAGGCAGGCTGATGGTACAGAAGATGGAAAATCAGCTTTGGCAGCAAAATGATAAGCTGCTTATGCATACAAAGCGATATGGTTTGGACAGTGAAAGAGAATTAAGAGGTAGGATCCAGCTTTTAGATGCTTATTCGCCCTTGAAAATACTGCTTCGCGGTTATTCGCTGACAAAGATAAACGGACATTGCATCAAAAGCATTGATGACGTACAGGTAAATGACAGGATCGTAACGACTTTAAGTGACGGTGAAATATATTCAAATGTTTTGAAAAAGGAGAAGAAACATGAGTGATAAATTATCTTTTAAACAGTCTATGAATAGAATAGATGAGATTTTGGATCTTTTGGAAAAGAACGAAATCGATCTGGAGGAAGCAATCTCTCTTTTTGAAGAAGGATTGAAGCTTGTTCATGACTGTGATCAGCAATTAATTGCTTTTAAGGATAAGATGAATGAGCTGATCCAAAGCTATGAAGGTGAAGACCATGCATGATTTTGAAGAAAAATTGGCACATTCACTCGATCATCTTGAAGCATCAAGAGTAAAAGAGGCCATGCTTTATTCATTATGTGCACCGGCCAAGCGCCTGCGTCCACAACTGCTTTACGGCGTTTTGAAAGCATATGGGGTCAATGAATCACAGGGTGATAACTGTGCCATTGCAATCGAGATGATTCATTCTTATTCTTTGATCCATGATGATCTTCCTTGTATGGATAATGATGATCTTAGAAGAGGACAGAAAACCTGTCATAAACAGTTTGATGAAGCCACTGCTCTTTTAGCCGGTGACGCTTTGTTGAGCGAGGCTTTTGGATATGTGGCCAATGCCACTTATCAAAACAGCATCAATAATGATCTGGTAGGAGAATTTGTAAAGGCGATCGGTGCTAACGGGATGATCTTAGGACAGATGATCGACCTGTTAAGTGAAAACATAAAAACGGATCTGGATACGATCAGCAAGATCGATCTTCTGAAGACCGGCTGTCTTTTTTCCTTAGCGCTTGTCAGCGGCTGCTTGATTGCCAACAAGAAGGGGGATATCGAGGTTTGGCGAAATATCGGTTATAAGGCAGGTTTGGCTTTTCAGATTCAGGATGACTGTTTGGATATCACGAGCAATGAAGAAAAGCTTGGAAAGAGCATCAGTGATGAGAAAAATCAAAAAAGTACCTTTGTTTCCGAGCTGGGTTTTGAAAAAGCCCAAAAGCTTTATCTTCAGTATTTTGATGAAATTGAAAATGATCTTAAAAAATGTAATATTCACAGCGAATCAATTTTAAATATCTTTCAGATGATAAAAAATCGCGATCATTAAGGAGTCTTATGAAAATCAATGAATTAAAAAGTCCTCGTCAGCTAAAAAGTCTGAATATAAAAGAACTGAACGAATTGTGTGATGAAATTCGTACTTTTCTCATAGAAAATATCTCTCATACAGGCGGACATCTTGCCAGTAATCTGGGAGTCGTTGAGCTGAGCGTGGCCATTCATAAGGTTTTTGATTCACCGAATGATAAGATCATTTTTGATGTAGGTCATCAAAGCTACGTGCATAAGATATTGACCGGAAGAGCCAATCGTTTCTATACGCTGCGTCAATATAAGGGACTCTCCGGCTTTCAGAAGCGTGCTGAAAGCGAACATGACTGCTATGAAGCAGGTCACTCCTCGACAGCTTTAAGCAGTGCTTTGGGCTTTGCGATGGCTAGAGATTATAATCATGAACAGCATCAGGTCATTGCAGTGGTCGGTGATGCCTCACTGATGAGCGGCATATCCTTGGAAGCTTTGAATACGATCGGTGAACGGCAAAGCAAGATGATCATTATCTTAAATGACAATGGGATGTCGATATCAAAAAATGTCGGGGCGCTAAGTGATACTTTGACAAAGATGCGTACTTCTGAAGTATATAATAAAACAAAAAAAGTGGTCAGCAGCTCACTCAACAAGAATAAGGCCGGCCAAAATCTTTATCATACCATTTCAAATATAAAAAATTCAGTAAAGCGCAATGTCGTGGAATCCAGCTTTTTTGGTGATTTTGGTCTTGATTATCTTGGACCGATCGACGGCCATAATCTTCATCAGCTGATCCAGACGCTGGAAACGGCAAAGAATCATCAAGGACCGATCGTTGTCCATGTATGTACGAAAAAAGGAAAGGGATATAAATACGCTGAAAATGATACAACCGGCAAATGGCATGGTGTTTCTGCTTTTAATGTCCGTACCGGAGAGCTTTTACACCAGATTCCGAAAAATGCGCTGTCATGGAGTCAGCTGATCAGTGATACGCTTTTGCAGTTGGCGGCTGACAATCCGGATATCATTGCGATTACACCGGCCATGATCACCGGCAGCAAGCTTGAAAATTTTCAAAAAAAATATCCGGATAGATTGATCGACTGTGGAATTGCGGAAGATCATGCGGCTATTTTGGCGGCAGGACTGGCCTGTGCCAAAAAGCGTCCTTTCCTGGCAATCTATTCTAGTTTTTTACAGCGTGCTTATGATCCGATCAATCATGATATCTGTCGAATGGATCTGCCGGTCGTCATCGGTATCGATCGTGCCGGTCTTGTCGGTGAAGATGGAGCTACGCATCATGGCTGCTTTGATATACAGCTGTTAAGAAGCCTGCCGAATATGATCCTCTCACAGCCCAAGGATGCACATGAGGCCCGTAATCTGCTTTATACGGCTTTTTCTCAAGATCATCCTTTTGCGATACGTTATCCGCGAGGAAATGTAATAAAAGATGAAGAAAAAATGGAAAAAATTGAAATTGGCAGCTGGTGTGAATATCCGATCACAGGCAGATGTGAGCTTTATGTTGTTTCATATGGAAGTGATGTCGATGCCGTTATTTCAAAGGCTCAGGCAAATCATTTAAATTTAAATGTGGTCAATGCTCGTTTTTTCAAGCCATTGGATACGATCATGCTGGATCATATGGCAGCGAGTCATCTGCCGATCATTGTTTATGAAACCGATATTCTTGCCGGCGGTTTATCAAGTGCCATGCTTGAATATTATAATGATACACAGCAAACGGTACCTTTGATCCGTATCGGCATTGATGATCATTATGTTGCCCAGGGAAGCATCAGTGAATTAAGAAAGTCTGAAAAAATTGATTTAAATTCACTTTTTGAAAAGATCGGAGAGCTTCTTCATGAGGCTTGATGTTTACTTATGTGAAAACAAACTGGTCAAGTCACGCACCTATGCACAGGATGCCATTCGTGAGGGAAGGGTCAGCGTTAATGGAAAGCTTATTTTTAAGCCTTCGTATGAAGTAAATGATGGTGAGGTTCAGCTGCTGTCCAAAGAAATCGAATTCGTTTCCAGGGGCGGTTATAAGCTGTATGATGCCTTAAAAGATTTCAATATTGATTTAAAAGATAAGAATGTTGCCGATATCGGTGCCAGTACCGGTGGCTTTAGCGATGTTGCCCTTCAAAGCGGTGCTAATCATGTATATGCCATTGATGTGGGTACTTTGCAGCTGGATGATTCATTAAGACATCATCCGCGTCTGACGAGCATGGAAAATACCAATGCTCTTGATTTAAGCACTGATGATTTTATGCATGAAATCAATTTTGTGGTCATGGATGTTTCCTTTGTTTCTGTAAAGGCGCTGTTGCCTCATTTGATCGCTTTATTTCCTAAGGCCCAATTTCTTGTACTTATCAAGCCTCAATTTGAGGCGGGAAAAAAATATATCGGAAAAAACGGTATCGTGAAAGATAAAAAGGTTCATGAGAGGGTTTTAGAAGATATCTATTATTTTCTTTTATCAAATCAATGTTCACTATTGCATATAGGTAAATCTAAAACAAAAGGAAAAGATGGAAATCAGGAATATTTCATCGACTTTATCGTTCAGCCTTCCTCTTCTTCTTTTCCGATATCAGAGATAAAAAAGCTAGTCAGATAGCTTTTTTTCTTTTTATCTTTTGGTTTTCATTATCTTTAAAAGATGATAAAATAAGTAAGGATAAGTAGAAAGGAATCTCATGTTTAAAGAAATATACGTTAAAAATTTTGTTCTGATCGATGATCTTCATCTGGAATTTTCTGAAGGACTCTCTGCTTTTACCGGTGAAACTGGTGCCGGTAAAAGTCTTTTGATCGATGCAATCTCTTTATTGTGCGGTGCAAGAGCCAGCAGTGAATATGTTGCGATAGATAAGGATTATGCACTGATCGAAGGAGTCTTTACATTGGATGAGAAGCATCCGGCAGCAGTGCTATGTGAGGAGATGGGGATCGAATTGGAAGATGAAATGATCGTCACCAGAAAAATAAACAGTGACGGCAAAAGCAGCATCAAGATCAATCAGCGAAGCATTCCTTTATCATCGCTGCGTATGATCATGTCCCAGCTGATCGACATTCATTCCCAGCATGATACACAGTATTTATTGAATAAACAATATCATATCACTTTGCTTGATGAATACTGTCACATGGAAAAGAAGCTGGATGAGTGCAAAAAGAAGTATCAGAGCTATCAGAAGGCATTACATGCTTATGAAGAATTTCAGAATAATGAATTAAGTGATGATCTTGATTTTCTAAGATATCAGGTCAATGAGATCGATCAGGCAGAATTGAGTGAAGAGAAGCTTTCTGACATGAATGAAGAGTTGAATCAGTTAAATAACTTTGAAAAGCTGAATGAACATCTTTCAAATGCCTATGTACATCTGACTAATACCGATAAAACTCTTGAAAATCTTTATGAAGCCATTCATTCGCTTGAATCATTAAAAGAATTTGAATGGGTCGATGAGCTGACTGAGAAACTGAATGATTGTTACTATGAAATTGAAGAAGCTTCATCACAGATCAATGATCACCTGCAGCATTTGGATTATGATGAAAATCGTGTCAATGAGATCAATGAATATCTTTTTCTCTACAATAACCTTAAACGCAAGCATGGGAATAGCGTAAAAGAAATTCTGGAAAAACGGGATCAGCTCATGCAGCGGATCGAAATGATCGAAAATCGTGCAGAGATGCTTGAAAAGCTGAAACATCAGGTGGATGAAGCCTATGGCAGCTTTGAAAAGACGGCACTTGAAATTTCTGCGATTCGTAAGGAAAAGGCGAGATTGCTGGAAAATGAGATCATGAAGGAATGTTGTGATCTCTATCTGGAAAAGGCACGTTTTGAGGTCCGCTTTGAAGCGTGTGATGCGAATGCGCGAGGACTTGACAGGGTAGAGTTTTATGTTTCGATGAATCCCGGGGAACCTTTAAAACCTCTTTGTAATGTCGCAAGCGGAGGGGAATTGTCACGTTTGATGCTTGGACTAAAAACGATCTTTACGGATCTTACCTCGATTGAAACGATCATCTTTGATGAAATCGATACCGGTGTTTCGGGAAAGGTTGCTTTAGCTATCGGCAGAAAAATGCGTCAGATTGCCCAACGTCATCAGTTATTTGCAATCACCCATCTTTCCAGTGTCGCAGCCTGCGCCCACCATCATTATGTGGTAGAAAAGACGCAGTCTGCTGATTCGACAAAGACGCATATTCGTGAGCTGGACAAGGAAGAAATCATCGCTTCACTTGCCCTTATGTCTACAAATTCGATGAGTGAGAGTGCGCTTATGGCCGCCAGAGAGCTTTATGAAAGTGCTCAGGCAAAATAAAGAATAAAGATATGACCTCCCATCCATACTAGATGTGGGAGGTTTTTATATGAAAAGAAAATATGTCATATTTCTACTTCTCCTAGGACTTTTTACGGTTTCCGTTCAGTCCAGAGAAGTTTATCTAGGCGGTGAAAGCATTGGCATTCAGCTGCAATATGAAGGTGTGCTGATCACTGCTACTTATCAGGTGGATACCAAAGATTTTTCGTATAATCCTTCACAGAGTGATATTCAAAGCGGTGATACGCTCAAGGAGATTGATGGCAGAAAGATCGACACCTTGGAACAGCTCAATGAAATTCTATTACAAAAAAAGAATCAGACAGTTGTATGTACCTTAAAAAGAAAAAATGAAATCATTTACCGTAATCTCAAGGTCATCGAAGATCATGGCAAGATCAAAACCGGCTTATTCGTAAAAGATGAGATCATGGGCATAGGTACCTTGACTTATATCGATCCTGCAAATTCTACCTATGGATCCTTAGGTCATGAAATCATCGATCAGGACACTAAACAAACCATTCGCTTTGATCAGGGAATCCTTTATACATCAAGCGTGAAAGATATACAAAAAGCCCAAATATCACGTGTTGGCGAAAAACAGGCCTTGATTCATTTTGATCATTCTATCGGTAATATTTTAAAGATCAGTCGCTTTGGTGTATTTGGAAACAGTTATGAACCTTTGTCAGAGCGTTTGATAGAAACAGCTTTACAGGAAGAGATCAATATAGGAAAAGCAACAATGTATACCGTATTAAATGATGAAAAAGTAGAAGCGATCGAAATTGAGATCATAAAAAAATATAAGCAGAGCGAAGCAGATATCAAAAGCTTTGAATTTGTGATCATTGATGCGCAAATATTAGAAAAAACAGGCGGTATCATACAGGGAATGAGCGGATCACCAATCGTACAAAATGAAAAGCTGATCGGAGCGGTCACGCATGTATCTGCCCAAAATCCTGCAACCGGCTTTGGTGTTTATATCGAATGGATGCTGGAAGAAAGCGACTAAAACCGACAATATGTCGTTTTTTTTCCATAAATCGTCAGCATTTGCACTTTTGAAAGCGTTCACGCTTGTTTAGTTGACGTATTTCGACACGAAATCCTATCATTACTGTTTTTTATCAGATATAATGAAGATAGGAGGACATAACAATGACCAATAAAATGAGTGTTTATGTCGTAGATGATAATAACGAAGGCTGTAATCGCATGAAGGATGAATTAAGAAAATCAGATCGGTTTGAAGTGGTAGGAAGCGCAAGCAACGGGGAGCAGTGCTTAAAAGAACTTACCAATCGCAGCATCGATTTTCTTATTTTAGATCTGATCATGCCTATTAAAGATGGCTTTCAGGTACTTAGTGAATTAAAGCAGCATCGTATCAACATCAAGCATATCATCGCCACAACTCCTCTTATCAATGACGCTATGATCGTTGATCTTCAGAAATACTCAATTGCCTATCTGCTGATGAAGCCTTTTGAGGTAAAACAGATTCTTAACAAAATGATCGCTATAAGTGGGGTTGAAACAAATGGTAATGTCATATCATTAAATGTTTCTGAGCGCGATAAGCTTTTGCATCTTGAATTAGAGAAGGATGTAACGGAAATTCTGCATGAAATCGGTATTCCGGCACACATCAAGGGTTATCTCTATTTACGGACCGCTATTCTTGAAACCTATGAAAATATTGACTTTCTGGGACAGATCACAAAGGTTTTATATCCGGAAATAGCACGTCTTTATGCAACGACATCTTCACGTGTCGAAAGAGCCATCCGTCATGCGATCGAGGTTGCATGGAACAGGGGAAATGTCGATGCCATTGATGAGATCTTCGGATATACGATTTCCGCAAGCAAGGCCAAGCCGACAAATTCAGAATTTATTGCAATGATATCCGATAAATTACGTTTGGACAATAAAGTAAAAAATAGCGACAGATATTATCGTTAAACCGTCATTGACGGTTTTTTTATTGGGAATTCATGTGAATCATATTTCATATTATAGATGTTAAATTAGATGTAAATATAAAAATATAAAATAATCATATCATAAATGATTGTTATATGATATAATTGATACAGCTTCATTCAGTTTGCTGATGTTATTTGTGAAGAATGAAGATATCATTAATTTACAGAAATAAAGATCGTAATATAATACATAGTATGTGTCAGAGCAGGGAGGATGTATGGCAAGAGTCTTATTTCATATTGATTTAAATGCATTTTATGCCAATGCGGAAATATTAAGGAACAGTTCTTATGAAGGTGTGCCGTTGGTTGTCAGCGGTCTTTCAAGACGAGGGGTCGTCTGTACTGCCAGTTATAGTGCCAGAGAGCTGGGAATCCATTCCGCAATGCCGATCCAGCAGGCTCTTCAGATCTGTCCGCATTTGATCGTGGTACCTGTTGATTTTGACTGGTATGAAACACTTTCACAGCGTTTTTTTGATTATATCCGTGAATATTCGATGTATGTTGAACCTGTCAGCATTGATGAATGCTTTGTCGATGTCACAAGGATCATTCAAAACTATAAACGGCCGTTGGATCTTGCGTGGCAGATCCAGCAAGGCTTAAAAGAAAAAATCGGTCTAAGCTGTTCCATAGGGGTCGCACCGAACCGCTTTTTGGCGAAGATGGCGTCCGATATGCGCAAGCCTATGGGAATCACGGTATTGCGAAAACATGAGGTTCCTAAAAAGCTCTGGCCGTTACCTATTGAAAGTATGTGGGGAATCGGTAAAAAAACGGCACCAATCTTACGACAACATGGCATTGAAACGATCGGTGACCTGGCAGATGAGAAAAATGAAGCCATTGCCTTGCGTATCTTAGGAAAAAACGGTTATCATCGTATTGAAAATGCTCGGGGCAATGATTCCAATAAGTTAAGCTTTACGACCAGCGTCCAATCTATTTCACAAAGTACGACCATGAATCGTGATGTTGAAGATTATGATGAGATCAAGAATGTTTTAAAAACGCTGGCACATGATCTTTCACTGCGTGCCAAGGAAGAAAAGGTACAGGGAAAGACAATTTCTGTCAGTATTCGTTATGCTGATTTTTCAACGATCGTGCGTAGTTATACGATGGATCAAACGACTGCTGATATGAATACGCTGTTTGAATATGCACTTTTTCTTTTTGATAAGAATCACATCAGCAATCAGCCGATTCGTCATCTTGGAATCTCTCTTGGCTCGCTCATCGATCAAAATCATTCACTTGAACAGATTTCGATCTTTGAACCTCATGTCGTGACGCATGAGGATATATTAAATGAATTAAATAAGAATTTTGAGGCTCCTCTTTTAGTATATGCCAGTGATCTCTTGAATAAAAATAAATAACATCTGTGCCTTCTTTTGATCCATCATTTTTTCTATGGTAACAGCATAGACTGAAATATGAAAAAAATACATAAAAATCAGCTTCTTTTTATTCTGATCGTTTTATTTGGCGGTATCCTTATCGGATGTATCGGTTCCACTTTTCTGGAAATGGAAAATCTGAATCAGCTGGATGTGATCTTGCTTCCGATGAATGATGCCTTTGATCTGTATCCGACTTTTCTGTTTCAGTTTGCTTTACAGATGCTGTATATTATCGGTATAGTGATCTTAGGTACATCGATACTGGGAACCTTTCTGATTGCTTTTCTTTTATTTACGAAAGGTTTTCAGATCGGCTTGACTTGTATGATGTTCATCTATACCTATGAGCTAAAAGGAATATTGGGAATCTTTTTGACATTGCTGCCGCAAGTAGCTTTAGAAATGATCCCGATCGTGATCATTGCCATCTATTCTATAGAATCCAGCAATCACATTCTGTATTCCTGTCTAAATCCTCATAAGCTTAAATTGTCATTGGAGCTCAATAAAGGTTTAAATTACTTATTGCTTTCAATTGGCAGTGTTTTAATTGCCAGCTATTTAAAATCTACTTTAATTATCATGCTTATCCGTTTCTTTAATCAATTTTAAGTGATATAATAGATACGGAGGTTTTATGGAACTGAAGGAAGCATTGGAAAATTATCTTCATTATATTACTTCTGTTGATCAGAAAAGTCTTGCTACGATTTCGTCTTATCAGCACGATCTTGAAAGATATATCCATTATATGGAGTCAAATCATGTCCATGACATTGAAGATATTTCTTATGAAATGATTCATGGATACATATTGAATATGAATCATGGCTATGCTGCCGCAAGCGTAAATCATGCGATCACTTCGATTCGAATGTTTCATGAATATAGTGCGATTTCTTATAATATTCCGAATCCGACTATTTTTATCAAAACTAAAAAAAAGGAACAAAAGCTGCCACGTTATTTGAGCGTTGAGGATGTAAATAAGCTTTTGGCTTATCAGAATGATAGCGATCAGGAAATCTGTGATGTAGCAATCTTAGAAACGATCTATGGATGTGGTCTGCGAGTAAGTGAATGTGTTTCTTTGAAGATCAGCCAGCTTTCCTTGGCACAGAAAGTTGTCAAGGTCACCGGAAAGGGAAGTAAGGAAAGACTGCTTCCTTTAAATAGCAGAAATGTTGATGCTATAAAAAAATATGTGGAAGTCGTTCGTAAAAAAAGGGATACGCATAAAAGTCCTTATTTATTTTTGAATCAGCATGGAAATCCATATGCAAGGGAACAGATACATACGATGCTGAAGAAAAGATGTCGAAGCGTTCAAGTAGATGAACGTATCAGTGCCCATTCTCTTCGCCACTCTTTTGCTACCCATCTTCTGGATGGTGGTGCGGATTTGCGCAGTGTTCAGGAACTTCTTGGTCATAGTGATATCTCTACGACCCAGATATATACACATGTCCAAAACAAACGTTTAAAAGATGCCTATGCATCGTTTCATCCACGAAACAGAAAGGATTAACATGAAATACAAACGTATATTTACTATTATTATTGACTCATTGGGTGTCGGTGAAATGCCCGATTGCAAAAAATTTGGTGATGAGAATGTAGATACGCTTTATCATCTTTCGAAAGCTGTCGATTCTTTTCATATTCCAAATATGCAGAAGCTGGGCTTTGCAAACCTGCATCCCATCGAACATGTGGAAGCGGTCGATGAACCGCTTGGCTATTATGCGAAAATGATGGAAATCAGCAATGGCAAGGATACCATGACAGGACATTGGGAACTGATGGGATTAAAGATTACAACACCTTTTAAAACATTTACAGAAACAGGTTTTCCGAAGAGCCTTTTAGATGAGCTGGAAAAAAGGACCGGTCATAAGATCGTCGGCAATAAGAGTGCCAGCGGAACAGAAATCTTAGATGAGCTGGGTGAACATCAGATGAAAACAAATGATATGATCGTTTATACATCGGCTGATTCTGTTTTACAGATTTGTGGCCATGAAGAAACTTTCGGATTAGAGGAGCTTTATCGCTGTTGTGAGATTGCCCGCGAGCTTACGATGAAGGATGAATATAAGGTTGGTCGTGTCATTGCCCGTCCTTATATCGGTGACGGAAAGGGTCATTTCACACGCACGAGCAATCGTCATGATTATGCGTTGAAACCATTCGGCAGAACGGTATTAAATGAATTAAAGGATCATGGCTATGATGTAATTTCTGTCGGCAAGATCAATGATATTTTTGACGGTGAGGGTATTACGGAGGCGTATAAGTCAAAAAGCTCTGTTCATGGCATGGAACAGACCATTGAAATCAGCGAAAAGAATTTCAATGGACTTTGCTTTGTCAATCTTGTTGACTTTGATGCTTTATGGGGTCATCGCCGTAATCCTCAAGGATATGCAAGCGAGCTTGAAAAATTTGATGTTAAGCTTGGTGAACTTTTAAGCAAGCTTAAGGAAGATGATCTTTTGATCATCAGTGCTGACCATGGTAATGATCCTACTGCCAAAGGAACGGATCACACCCGTGAGATGGTACCATTTGTGTGCTATTCACCATCGTTCAGCGGACATGGAAAAATGCCGCTTAGTCAAACATTTGCATCTCTTGGATGTACGATAGCTGATAATTTTGGCGTTAAGCTGCCGGATATCGGTGAATCATATTTGGAATATTTGAAATAATATAAATAGGAGGAATCTTTTATGTCGAATTGTGACGGATGCCCAAGTCAGGGCAATTGCGGTAAAAATCAGGATGAATGCGGTGTAAAGCTTAATCCAAACAATCATATCAAAAAGGTTATTGCTGTCATGTCAGGAAAAGGCGGAGTCGGCAAGTCAAGCATGACGACGCTTTTAGCTAAAGCGGCAAATGCCAGAGGACTTCATGTAGGTGTCATGGATGCTGATATTACAGGGTCTTCTATTCCGCGACTTTTTAATCTTCAACATGAAAAAGCATATGGAGATGGTCAGAAGCAGATCTATCCTGTTGTAGATGAAGATGGTATCAAGACCATGTCGATCAATTATTTGATCGAGGAAGAAAATACTCCTGTAATATGGAGAGGCCCGATCATCAATAGTGCGATCCAACAGTTTTGGAATGATGTGCTTTGGGGCGATCTGGACGTACTTTTTATTGATATGCCGCCAGGTACAGGAGATATTGCATTAACGATCATGCAGACATTGCCGGTGAGCGGAGTCATCATGGTATCGACACCTCAGCCGATGGTTTCGATGATTGTATCAAAAGCAATCAATATGTTGAATCAGATGAATGTACCGGTATTAGGTGTCATTGAGAATATGGCTTATGTAGAATGTCCTGACTGTGGAAAGAAGATTGAGCTATATGACAATAATGTAGATGAGTTTATTAAAGAGAATCATGTACCATTATTGGCAGAATTACCATTTAATAATGGAATTTCTCGATTAAATCATGAAGATCAGATAAATGAATCAGATACGGAAGCAATTAAGAAATGGATATTTCCGGTGGTTGATCAGCTGTTTGTCAATCAATAAATATAAAATAAAGAATGCTGTAAGTCACAGACATTCTTTTTTTATTAAATAAAGATAAATAAATTTATAACATAAGATAGATTATGCGAAGTAATGTATGCCTCAATCTGAGGCTATAGATGTATGCTCTTCCTTATAAATTCTTTAGGGGATTGAAGTTGTTCTATAAGATAGTGAATCGATGATATCCAATTAACAGGGATTTCTTCTTTATAGAAGAGTCTTTTTTCATTTGTAGAGATATAACGTATCTTTTCTTTAGGGTTGCGTATCACATGGATAGTAATCGTTTTAGAAGCAGAAAGCCCTTGTCGATCATGTGCATGATACGTTACTTCATATTGACCGATAACAGCAGTGTTAACATTCCCGCTATACGTAAGCGTATCTGATACATCGCCATCTTGTTCATCATATGCAGATACATTGTTGAAGTAATCAAATTCTTCATACTGGTAGATCGTAATATCTTCTGCCAGGATAAAAGGTGGTGTATTTCCCTGCACTACGGTGACATGTAAAATGTTTTCTGCTTTTTTTCCGTCACTGTCTTTGACCTCAAGATGCAAGTCATATTCACCTGGGAGAGAAATATCAACAGGATGTTTCACAGTGACTTTATCTGTAATTATTCCATCTTCAGGATCACTTGCCTTTATGTATTCTTTAAAATTAAATTCATGTACTTGTAAGGTTGTAATCGTAGGATGGTTTAAAATTTCGATCATTGGCGGCTGATTGGTGTCAATGACATGAATCTTTAAAGCCTCTCCAGAAAAGTCTACCCAGTTTCCGGCAATCCATGAATCAAATGCATTCCCCTCAGAAACAACATTCCTACCAAGCTTACAGACACTGCTATTCCCTGTTTTTACCTTATAGTAGATTGTAGATTCATTGACATGACGATCATAGACATGAGTGAAGGTACTGCCTTCATCAAAAAAACGATTATATCCGTACATTGCATTACATAATGATGAAGCTTGTCTTATCTTTGAACTTTTTGCCGGTGAAATACGCTCAAAAACTGCATAATCAGCAACAGTTAATCTTGTATCATAAAGATTCGAAGATATCTGATACTCGATTTTGCCTTTTTTTAAGACGACCGGTGTAAGTATTGGATAGAACACATCTGTATATTTTGTAAATCCAAGGATATTGGAATGTACGGCAAGCTGTGCTTTATACGATTCATCAATTTTTAAATCTTTTAACGGAATATTAAAAAAAAATCCTACCTGATCATAATTATAGTAGCAGCTACCACCCTGCTGATAATACTCATTCTCTTTACATCTTCGTACATTTAAGACCTTCATGGTATTTGTCTGTGAATTGTATGAAGGCTTTGAGTGATAGGTAATCTTATCATTGGCAGAAGTTAGGATCAATGCATAATCATGTGTTGACGATGTGTTGTAATGATGTGTATTTACAGCCATTCCCCACCCTTGTATCTGTATAGAGGAATCGGTGATCCTTACAGAAGTAATTTCAAAAGGAAAATTCTTTTTGTCTGTTGAAGATGCTTTGACAGGCATGGTAAAAAGGACAATAAATACAAATAAAAATAGTAGAAAAGTTTTTTTCATAAAATACCTCCTACTATTTTATATGCATCAAATGTTCAAAATTCCCAAAATTAATCTCGATTTCTGCTTCCGCGAATCAATAAAATACGCAGAATATTTAAAACTGTCGTAATCAATGCTGCAACATAGGTAAATGCTGCTGCTCTGAGCATCTTTTTCGAAGAAGAAATTTCACTATCCTCGATGATACCATTTGCTTTCAGCTGAACGATAGCACGACTGGAAGCATTAAATTCGATCGGTAATGTTACCAGCTGAAACAACATGATAAGTATCAGGGCGAAGATACCGAACATCAGCAAGAAATCAATATTCGATATGAGTCCGATAAAAATTGAAACCCATCCGAGCTGAGAAGCAATCTGTGTTGCCGGGAGCATCTTATTACGTAAAGCAATAAAGCCATAACCTTCAGCATGCTGGAGCGCATGTCCCACCTCATGGGCAGCGACAGATACACTGGCAATTGATGAATTGTAGTATATATCACTTGACAGATTAACAACCTTTTTCGTTGGATCATAATAATCTGATAATGTTCCTCTATTGCTTGGAACGATTGAAACGTCGTAGATACCGTTTCTTTCAAGGATCAGCTTGGCAGCATCACATCCGCGCATCTGATGAAGCGTTGGCATCTTACGATATTTTTGATAAGAGCTGGAAAGAAAAGACTGCGATATCATCATGATGACGATAATAAATATCCAAATGAAATAGTCCATATCTATTCTCCTTTCTTTTTATTCTATTATACCACAGTTAACAAATATTTATATGACAGAATCGTAACCGCAGATTAGAATCGATTTTCTTTTCGAATATGCATTTTCTTATATATAAAAAAGAAGCGCTGTGCTTCTTATTTAACTGCTTCTTTTAAAGCCTTGGCAGCCTTAAAACCAGGAGCCTTTGTTTCAGGAATCTGGATCGTTTCTTTTGTAGCAGGATTGATACCTGTGCGTGCAGCACGTGTTTTTACTTCGAATTTTCCAAATCCGCTGATATCTACTTTATTTCCTTCTACTAATGAAGCAGTAATCGTATCGAATACTGTTTCAACAGCTACCGTAGCATCCTTTTTAGTCATATCCAATTTATTTGCTACTACATCAATCAGACTTTTTTTGTTTAAAACTTCACTCATTTAAATTACCTCCGTGACAGGGGTATCATACCATTATCACAGACATTATTCAATCATTTTTAGGAATTTTCATAAAATTTTCACATTAAAGAACGATTGCGATAACATTGCCTTTTCCTTTATTTACCAGCTTTGTCAAAATATCCTGCAAACGGACGCGTGCGGTTTCCGGAATCATGGATAATTTTACATTCAGACCATCTTTGATCAGATCAGAAAGCTTACGTCCAAAAATATCTGATTCCCAGATTGTCTGTGAATTTTCACTGTCCCTTGTCAGATATCGAATCAATTCTTCGCTTTGCTGTTTGGAGCCTATGATCGGTTCAAAGCTGCTTTCAACATCTACCTTGATCATGTGGATGCTTGGTGCAACAGCCTTCAGCTTGACGCCATAGCGGCTTCCCTGCTTGATGATTTCCGGCTGTGATAGCTCGATCTCATCCAGTGATGCACTTGCAAAGCCATAACCTGTAAGCTTCACCATCTTTAATGCATTGGAGATAGCATCATATTCCTTTTTAGCTTTTGAAAAATCCTGCATCAAAGAAAGCAATGAAGCTTTATCTACGACATCGACATGGATGATTTCCTTCAGGATTTGGCTGTATAAGCCTTTTTGTACTTGGATTTCGACATTGACATTACCGGTTCCGGGATCGATGCTGGCAAGATGCGATGACTCGATATATTCATTTTCATTTAAAGCGAGGGTCAATGTTTCGACTTCCTTTAATTTTTCAATGATCGACATTCCCTGTTGGATCGAATCATTGATCGTCTTTTTCAGCCAGTGGCTCTTATCCAGTACATCGACCCATGTCGGAAGCTGAATGCTAATTTGAGCGACAGGAAATTCATACAAGGCTTCCTTAAGCAGCTGTAAGATATCGCTTTCCTCTAAACGGTTGACAGCGAGAGCTAAAACAGGAGCATGGACTTTTTCCTTTAAACGGGCAACGACATTTTCACATTGCGCAGAGGCAGGATTTTTTGAATTAACGATGATGATAAATGGTTTTCCGATCTGATCCAATTCTTCAATAACTTCCATTTCTGCCTGTAAATAGGCTTCTCTTGGAATATCGGTAATCGAACCGTCGCTTGTGATGACGATACCGATCGTTGAATGATCTTGAATGACCTTCTGGGTCCCTACCTTTGCGGCCTCATCAAATGGAATCGCATCATCAAACCATGGTGTACGAACCATTCTTATACCGTTTTCATCTTTATAGCCCTTTGCTTCTTCAATCACGTAACCCACACAGTCAACCAGACGTACATTGACCTTAAAACCATCTTCAAATTCAATTTGTGCTGCACTATTTGGCACAAATTTAGGTTCAGCAGTAAGGATCGTTCTTCCTTCGCCCGATTGTGGCAATTCATCCGTCATGCGGGCTTTTTCATATTCATCATGTACGTATGGAAGGACTGCCTTTTCCATAAATTTTTTAATAAAAGTACTTTTACCGACACGTACAGGCCCTACGATTCCTAAATATATGTCACCGCCGCACCTTTGTGCAATATTTTTATAGACTTCCAGTGTATTCATTTCAATCCTCCTAGTCATTAAACCTTATGAGAATCGGAAGTCCTTTATTACAATAAAAAGCAGATTACTCTGCTTTTAGTTCTCGTAGCATCAAATCCTTGGCACTTTGGGAAGGCTTTTTATTTTCATAAAGTACCTGGTAGATTTCTTCAACGATCGGCATTTCGACATGAAGATCTTTCTTTAACTGATGAAGGACCTGAGTCGTACGGATTCCTTCTACGGTCTTATGATTATTCTCCCAGTACACCTTTGATGTATCTGCTTTTCCGATCTGATAACCGGCTTCAAAATTACGGGAATGGGTACTTGTACAAGTAACGATCAGATCACCCATGCCTGTAAGCCCCATAAACGTCTTTTCCTGACCGCCGCTGGCAACCCCAAAGCGGATCATCTCTGCCAGTCCTCGGGTAATCAGGGCAGCTCTGGTGTTGTCACCATAGCCCAAACCTGCCAGCATCCCGCTTGCTAAAGCAATTGAATTTTTAGTGGCAACTCCCAATTCACTTCCAATTTCATCATTTCCGGTATAAACCCTGAAATAATTGTTGGAAAAAACATTCTGGACAATTTTAGCGTCCTCTTCATTTAACGAAACAGAGCATACGCTTGTCAGCATACGGATCACGACTTCCTCAGCATGTGAAGGACCGATCAAAGATACGACACTGCTTAATTTCTCTTTATCGAAAACAGAACGTATGGCTTCTGACATTCGCTTTCCGGTTGTTGGATCAAAACCCTTTGATGTATTTACAAGAATAATCTTTTTGGTAAGAAAAGGCTGTATCTGAGCACAAACTTCAGATGTGACCGCACTTGGAACAGACATGACGACAATATCGGCATCAGCCACTTTAGAAATGTCCAAGGTTCCCTGCAGTTTTTCATTTAAGACTACATCATCGAAATATTTGGAATTTGTATGAAACGTATTGATTTCATTAATTTCTGCAGCATTATTTCCATAAATCAAGACCTCATGTCCATTATCCACGCAAATCTGTGCAAGGGCGCTTCCCCAGCTCCCACTTCCAATTACAAATACTTTCATCTTATTTCTCTCTTTCTCTAGCAATGATACGTAATGTCGTACCGGTAAAATTAAAGGCTTCACGAAGCTTATTTTCTAAAAATCTGCGATAAGAAAAATGCATCAGTTCAGGATCATTGACAAACAAAACAAATGTCGGCGGAGCAACGCTTACCTGTGAAGCATAATAGATACGCAGACGTTTTCCATTGTGCGTTGGTGGCGGCGTCATCAGCTGAGCATCCATGATGACCTCATTTAACACATTGGTCTGTATGCGCATCAGGGAATAATCATGCACCTCATCGATCAATGGCAATATCTGATGGATCCGTTGTTTTTTCAAAGCACTTACAAACAAAATCGGCGCACAACCTAAATAAATAAATTCATTTCTGATCTTCTTTTCAATTTCAATCTGGGTATGACTGTCCTTTTCAACACAATCCCATTTATTATACAGGATGATGATGCCCTTTCCTGCCTCATGCGCATAGCCGGCAACATGCTTATCCTGCTCCCTTATTCCTGTTTCACCATCCAGCACCACACAAACAACATCGCTTCTCTCAATAGCACTCATAGCACGCAATACCGAATATTTTTCGATATTCTCATAAACCTTGCCTCTTTTTCTTATCCCTGCAGTATCAATGACGACATATTCCTTGCCATCATGCTTAAAAGGCGTATCAATAGCATCACGCGTAGTCCCTTCGATATTGGAAACGATCGTTCGGTCTTCATTTAAAATGGCATTCACTAAGGAGCTTTTACCGACATTAGGCCGTCCGATAAATGCAAAAGAAGTAATCCCTTCATATTCACGGCGATTTTTTTCAGGAAAAGTTTTTACAAGCGCGTCCAGCATATCACCGATACCGATGCCGTGAATACCGCTGACCGCAATAGGATCACCGACTCCTAAGCTGTAAAATTCATAAATATTTGAAAGCAGATGATTGTCATCAATCTTATTTACCGCTAAAATCACAGGCTTTTTTGAACGTATCAGCATTTTCGCAATATATTCATCATCATGCGTGACACCCTCTGTTCCACTGACGATGAAAATAATAGAATCAGCTTCTTCAATCGCTATTTCAACCTGCATTTCAATTTCTTTTTGAAAAGGCTGGTCCGCCAGCTGAATACCTCCGGTATCGATTACTCGAAACTCTTTCGTCAGCCATTCTACCTTGCCGTAAATTCGATCACGGGTCACACCCGGAGTATCTTCGACAATGCTCTTTCTTTCACCGATAATGCGGTTAAAAATCGTACTTTTGCCCACATTCGGTCTTCCTACGATAGCACATACACCATTAATCATATACGACTCCCAAACGATTCAATTCGTTTTCGATCTTTGAAACGACTTCATCGATCGTTAAATCAGAGCTATCAATTTCAATAGCATCTTCAGCTTTTTTTAAAGGCGAATGTTCACGATGCATATCCTGATAATCTCTTTTTTCAATATCTTTGATGATCTCATCTCTATCAAAATCAATTCCTTTTTCTATGTATTCCTTAATACGACGATCTGCCCTCGCACCAGGTGAGGCAACCAGATATATCTTTAATTCGGCATCCTTCAACACAACCGTACCGATATCACGTCCATCAAGGATGTAACCTTTGTTTTTGGCAATCTGCTGCTGGAGCTCGACCAAACGCTTGCGTACCTTGAAATGTCTGCTGACACAGCTGGCACCCATAGAGATATCATTCGTACGAATCTTATCCGAAACATCTTCATGATCCAGATATACATGACCTTCTTTATCAAAATCGATCTCCATTCCTTTGATCATTTCTGCCAGCTTTTCTTCATCATTCCAGTCAATACCTTCTTTTTTTGCTTTGTAAGCCACACAACGATACATGGCACCGGTATCCAGATGAGAATAGCCTAACAGCTTGGCACACCTTTTGGCGATGGTACTTTTTCCGGCAGCACTTGGCCCATCAATTGCAATATTAATACGCATGAAACCACCTCATCATATTCTTCCGCTATTACGAAGGATCATAAATACCGTAAAACCGATCACCGCAAATAAGGCAATGACCAAAATCAGCAGGATGATGTTCAAAAGGCGATTGGTCTTATCAATATCGCTGCTTAGCTCATTCATTTCTTCTTCCTGCTTTTCTATTTTAATCTTCATCTGCTGTGTCTGTTCATTCAGCATCTGGATATGCTGGGCAGCCTCAATGTCCTTTGATACCGCATTTTCATCTTCATCGGCTTTTAGCTCCTCATCGCTTTTAGATGCTGTTGCTTCTTCAGCAGGTTCAACCTTGGTTACGTTCATTCCGCTCGTATTTTCTTCCTTCAGAAGCTCCTGAATCTGCATCGCAATTTCCTTTTTTGACTGGACAAGAGTATTCTCATCGATCTTTGGTTCTTCTTCAATTGTTTTGACATAATCCTCTCTTCTTAACCGAGCCGGATTTTTCAATTGATTTAAAATGTCGATTTCTGTAATATCGCTTTGTAAAAGTCCTTTTTCACGATTATACTGCTTCACATCCCTGATCAGATCATCCATATATTCGTTTACAAAGGTATCTGAATCTTTTTTCGGCAATGAGAATTCCCTCTCTCTGCGTGGCGGGACTTCTTCAGTCAGCTCCATTTTTTTAAATAGTACAGGATCGCTTTTTTCAGTATTGTTTTCTTCAATTGTATTGGTATCGATCTGACGGCGCAGATTCTCATATTTTTTCACTCTGGATAATTTTTCCATAATGGCCTCCTCAACTCTCTTTATTATAACAAATTTCACTCTCTATTGATATGAATTTTTATTTTTATTTCAATATAACTGCCGATAACATTTCTTATCCCACCGCTGATAAAAATAAAAGAAGATCAAAAGAAAGACACCTAAAAGTAAAATAAGGATCCAAACAAAATGAATCGAATAGATATCGACAAGAGAACCCACAGTAACGTTTCCCAATGACCCGATGACCATAGAAGTGATATTTTGAATGGAAAGGATACGTCCGCGATGGGTCGAAGGAATTCTTTTGGTAAGATAAGGTGTCGATGAAATCGTACAGATGATCTCTCCAAAAGTAAAAAGAACCATGGAAATGATACATAAATAAAACTGATCACGTATAAAGATATAAAAAGATAATGCCAATATTTCTAAAAAATTCCCCAGATATAAGCGATGAATATCTTTCCAAGCTAAAAAGATTCTTGTAAGCAGCGGTGTCCCTATGATAACGACAGCAGCATTGATGCTTGTCAGAAAGCCGAAATACAAGGCACCTTTTTCAAAAAAAGCAGCTTCCAGATGAAGCGGGATCAAAAAATTAAACTGTGCATAAATCAAACCGCTGATGCTGGCTATCAAAAAATAAACAAGCAGCAGCTTTCGTTTGCAAAGCACTTGCCATAATGCATCGCTTTCCTTTTTTTCATAAAAGCCTTCCTCCGCTTCTGTTTCTTTTTTTATATCTTTGACAAGGAAAAAGATCAGGATCGTTGATGATAAATCAGCGAATCCGCTAATGATAAACGCCAGGGCAAGATAATTTTCAAAAAGCAAACCACCAAGGGTCGGCGCCAGAACAAGTCCCAGATTCATCGAAAGATAGCTCAGCGAATATGCCCTCTCACGCTCATCAGCACTTGTCAGATCAGCAATCAAAGAATCAAAGCTGGGTCCCTCCATCTGTTGAAAAATGCTTCCTAAGGCATAAATGAGGATGGTCACGATGGAAAGCTGCATGAATCCACATATGAGGAAGCATGACACACCTAATAAATCCAGGGTCACGATGATCGTCTTTTTATTATAACGATCTGCCAGTTTACCGCCAATCAGATTACAAGGGATCATGATCAGTGAAAGTACCATCATATAAAAACCGATCTGGGATGCATCAAATCCAAGCTTATTTTTCAGGATCAAGGTCAGCATGGGCCATATCAGCGATCCCATCGAGGTCACGATGCGTCCGAAACATAAGATATATATTTCTTTTTTTAAACCGCCATACATGGCAAACAGATGTCTTGCTATATTCATGAACCTATTTTATCACATCTGAACACAAAGAAAAAGGAATCTTATGATTCCCTAGTCTTTTGCTCTTCCTGAATATTTTCCATCTATTGTTGTTACTAAAACCGTTTCACCTTCATTGATAAAAAGCGGTACACGAATATTTAATCCGGTTTCCAGAACGGCATTTTTCTGAGCACTCGTTGCGGTATCCCCTTTAACTGCCTGTTCTGCTTCCGTAATCTTCAAAGCCACCTTATCAGGTAAGATCACTCCAAGAACTTCTCCCTCATATAAAGAAATGTTCACATTTGTATTTGGTTTGATGAAATTTAATTCCCATGTCAGTCGTTCCATCGGAATTTCCAGCTGATCATATGTTTCATTATCCATAAAGATACAGTTTGTTCCGTCATCATATAAAAACTGCATCTCTCTTTTATCGATATGAGCCGGCTCTACCTTATCACCGCCCGTAAAAGTCAGATCAGAAATCGTACCGGTACGAAGATTTTTGCTTTTGACCTTAACGATCATCTGACGCATAGCTGTCTTGTTATGGGAAACATCAAGAACAGTATAAATACCATTTTCATATTCGATCGTATTGCCCGGTTTCAAATCATTTACAATAATCATAGTTTTCTTCCTTTCGATATCCTCTTTCATTGTAATGAATTTATGATTTTTGTCAATCTTTTTGGTAAGATTCCATCCTGATCCTTCGGGTACAGCCAACATTAACCATTGCGATAAATACTGCACTCAATAAGATCATGAGCTGATCTGAATCAAGCGTTTTATGAAACAAACGGTAAAACAGATACAAGAGGAACACAAAGCATAAGGTAAAGATTCCATCCTTAAATTCAATTATTCGCCCGTTTGCTTCATAATATTGAACAAGCATGAGCTGATATAAAGAAAATAAGAGGGTGGTCAATAGGACAGACGGTTCGAAAAAACCGGTTAATACAAATGGAAACAAAATGAGTAATAAAAGAATTGAAGCTGCGATATTTTTCCACATGCTGATAGTATGCTCATCTTTCATAAACATATTCCACTGATGCAATGCACAAGTAAACCTCATCATATTGAATGATCATGCGGAATTCTGCCTTACCGCTAAAATCAAGCGTGCATTGGCTTCCTTCATAAGATGTACTTACGGTAATATCCTTTTCTTCAAAGACAAAGTCATCGCAATTTTGTTCATAAAAGTCATTTTTGATACGTCGAAGCACTTTTATTTTAACGACTTCAAGATCCGTATCTATATTTTTCAAGGTCGTAAGATGAGCAAGCTGCAAGGAAAAGTAAATAGCTCCGGCAGACAGCAAATGAAAAAGTCCAAGGGCCAGTATCAATACATTCCCTTTATCAGTTGCATCCAAGAAAGCGTTCTTTTCTCTTTGCATCTTTTTCATAGCTGATATAGAAACAATCTCCTTTCTGAATAAAAGAACCTTCTTTGATATTTTCCATGTAGATCACATAGCCGTCTTTACGGACAAGTCTGTTTTTTTCCAAGATCAAACGAGCCTCTTTTTCAAGATAAAAGAAATTCAATTCATCTTCATGGCAGCGAATCTCACTAGCGATGAGAAGGAGATGGCGAAGCTGGTAAAGAGCAATCTCATCCTCAACGGCCACATGAAAATTCTGAAGCTTATGCATAAGCGGCAATACCATCGTCAAAAGAGAGATCGAAAGCGAGAAAACAAAAAGACTTAAAAGCATTTCAAGCATGGTATATCCCTTACTGGCTGGCTTTTTCATAAATGGGATCATGATTGATTTCAACATTTTCTATCCTTTCGATAACATGAATGGTCATCAGCAGATAATTGATGATGAGAAGCACGCTGCTGAATAGAAGCAGGCTTTCAAGAAGACTGTGCCCCTTCTCATTCATTGCTGATCCACCCGCTTCCAAGCTGAAAAACAGCTTTATATCCATTGCATCTCATTGTAAATGCTTTTGAGATATTGCCCTGTTCATTGTAGTGGAACAGCAAGGGATCACAGACAAGGGGTGAAAAGAAATAGTCTTTATCATTGATGGTGACCTTATTTTGATTGATGTGGATCTCATGACGTTTCTGCTTGCTGATCCCTTCAAGCTGGCTCTGTCGCAAAAGTGCTTGTAAAGCTTTAAAATGAAGATAAGAGGAATCAGGAATATGGTGGATCGTCATGCCTGTCATCACAATGAGCATAGTAAGTACAAATATCATTTCTATAAGCGTATATCCGCTATTTTTGTACACTTGCCTGACCATTGACGATTTCGATCATAGAACCGTTTGGGCAGCGGTTCTGTCCTTCCTTCAAATAGCCTTTTTCAATCAAATCACTGATTGAACCAGGTGTGACAAGATTTTCAACCTCATAAAGAAGTATCTGAGAATCAACGACGCTGGTAAGTGCCTCACATCCTTTTGTATGGATGACTTTATTTTTCTGCTGGATATTGGGTAATGTAATTAAGAAAATCAGAGAAATGACAGATAAAACAAGGATCATTTCTAATACCGTAAAACCTTTTTTCATTTCTACCTCCTATAGTTGAGTGATCATATCTAATGGCATCAGCAAAAGCTGATAGATTGAAATAACAAGGATCGCAATCAGCGCATAAGCGATGCTGCTGACAAGCTTTGATGATGTTTTCAGAATTTTTTTAAATTCTCTTTTTTGAAATTCACAGTAATCATACAAGCATCCTTCTAAATTCTGTGTGTAAAAGCCTATTTTAAAAAAGCGTTTAAAGGTCAGATCAAGATAAGGCATCTGTTCGATCACCTGCAGCATTTCTTCACCCTGTTGAAGCTTCATGTTCATTGCTTTGATGTTGATTTGCAAGAAGGTATTCTTTTTCAATTTTGTCAGACATTCGAATACCTGTTTGGTCGAATACCCTCTTTTCATGAGGATGAGTGAATGAAGGGCAAAATCATAGGAGATGATCTTCTTGATGAGAAAAAATCTTCCAAGATAATTTAAATAAATCTGCTGATATTTTTGATTCTGTTTCTTTTTTATAAAAAACAGAAAGATGGACAAAAAAATGATACCAGCCATGAATATCAGCAAGACGCTTAAAATAAAATAGAAGAGCTGATGCAGATGAAAACCTTTTTGTACATCGATCATCATGCTTAGCTGAGGATAGATCTGAACTTCAAAAAATATAAAGACCATGAATGCGAAAAATAAGACAAAAAGCGGATAAGCTGTTTCTTTTAACCAATCCTCACGCAGCTGTTTTTTTATCTTATGATAATCATAAGCTGAAAGGATCGCCTGATCTAATGTCGAGATTTCCATAAAAAACTGAAGGGAGGCATAAAACGGATCCTTTGAATGGAAATCAATGAACTGTTTAAAATCAGCCCCTTCCTCGAGCTGACGCTGAATACTTTCATAACGCCCGAGAATGGTCAATGATGAAAAGAGTGAATATCCTTTGCTTAGAAGAAGAGAAAGCTGAATGAGATCTTCTTTAGTAATCGTTAAGGTCGATCTTCGCATCGGTTGAACGAATGATTTTTTTCTTGACTGCTTCTCTGATCTCGTCCTGAATTGTTTTATGATTTTCAATTTTTCCGTATTCAAGATATCTTTGAAGCTCCTGCTGGGCAAGAATTTCATAAATACAGACTCGCTCCTTTCTTTTGATATCGGGATATAGACGCTGATTGACGACAGCAGTGAGCGTTTCTTTCAGATCAAAAGCTGAAAGGCCTAACTCTGAGAGCCTTTTTATTGCTTCTGTGGCACTTTTCGCATGAAGCGTAGAAAATACCAGATGTCCGCTCAAAGCAGCCCTATAAACCATTTCTGCACATTTTGGATCTCTGATTTCTCCGATCATGATGACATCCGGATCATGACGCAGCAATTGCTTGATGCCCTCTTCATATGTAAAATTCATTTTTTCATTGACCTGAAGCTGAAGATAATTGGAGCTGACGATCTCAATAGGATCTTCTAATGTAATGATCTTTAATTTCTTTTGCCGGGCAATTTCCTCAAGCAAGGCATGTAAGGTCGTTGTTTTCCCGCTTCCCGTCGGTCCGCTAAACAGGATCAAGCCGCTTCTTAATGAACACCACCGTTTAAATTGAACATTTTGTGTCTTTTTCACAGAACATTGACTGATCATGATCGGTGAATGATTATTAAGGATACGCAAGACTCCGGTTTGGCTCTGATAAGAAGAAATACAAGAAAAACGAAAATAATATTCTTTTTCTTTCAGCTTCATCCGAAAAGTCCCGGACTGAGGAACTGTTAAATTACCAAGATCAAGATTCGCACAATATTTGAGATATTGAAAAAGAGCGTCAACCTGATCATCTTCAAAGGGTCTGAAGCCGCTGATACCGCGCATCTCACAGGAATGCCTGGTATCAGAAATTAAAAAATGAATATCCGTAGCTTTTACTTTCTGTGATTCAAAAATCAAACGATACAATATCTTTTTCATAATCCCTCCTACTATTTTATATGCATCAAAGCTTCATTTTTCCCAAAAAAAATAAAAAAAAACAGCATTTTTTTAATGCTGTCCTAAAGCTCTTTCAAATAAGGATTATTTTTAAACTCTTCAAAAAGAGTTGTATTCTCACCATGACCGCAATAAATCTTATAATCCTTATCAATTTTCGCAATTTTTTTCAATGTTTCTTTCATCTGTGAAAAACTACCGCCATAAAGATCACATCTGCCAATGCCCCCTTTAAATAAAACATCTCCGCAAAACATCAGATCATCAATCAACAGCAATACGCTTCCCTTGGTATGTCCGCTCGCCTCTATGACTTCAAATTCAAAGGGTCCTATTTTTGTAACAGGCTGATAGTGAGATACCGCAGCCTTGACTGTAAAAGGCTCAGCCATCACGCTGGCATTCTTTTTGCTGTCGCGCAGCATCTCTTCATCATCCTCAGAAATATAAACGTCACAATGCAATTGTTTGACTAACGGATCCACAGCTTGAATATGATCAAAATGACCATGGGTCAAACAAATCGCATCAACGCAAAGTCCTTCAACCTCTTTCAGGATCCGTTTTGGATTCGCAGCGGGATCAATGATGATGCAATGATCAGCTTCCTTTAAGATATAGGTATTGGTAAATACATTTCCCAATACAAGACGTATGACTTCTTTCATCACGTACAATATAAAAAAAGCCGATAAAGGCTTTCTTTATTTCTTCTCCTTATGTTCAGTTTTCTTATTGCAGCGTGGGCAGTATTTGTTGACTACCATGCGGTCAGGATTTTTCTTTTTATTTCTTGTTGAGATGTAGTTTTCTTCTCCACAGACTGAACATTTTAATGTTAGACGATCTCTCATAATTCCTCCTATTCATTAATTTGCCTACAAATTATAACACAGTATTTCTTAAAATACCAGCATTTATTCGTAGGTTTTATAGTATTCTACCAATGCATCATACACGATAGACATACATACGTTGGATTCCAAATTGCCTGTTGATGAAGTCGGAGCAACACAGGCAAAGGCAATGGTCGGATTCTCACTTGGTGCAAAACCGATCATGATCGAGTTTGACGTATCATCGCTGACCGTTCCTACCTCGGCAGTTCCTGTCTTTGCGGCAATGTCCTTATTCAATGAGGCAAAGCCTGCACCACAGGCACCGGAGCTGATACATTGGCGCATACCTTCCTTGACACGCTCCAGATATGCTTCATTTCCGTTTAAAACATCAATGACCTGCGTACCAAACTGTTCAACGATCGTTTCATCATCATTGATCTCATAGATCTGCTTCATGAAATGCGGTCTGACCTTGACTCCCGTACCTACCGTTGACACATATTGCAAAAGCTGAATCGGCGTAAAGCTTTCATACTGACCGATTGAAAAGTCAAGCAGATGTCCGGAGGTATCATCCGTACCCGGATAGCCGCTTTCTTCATATGGAACATCTAATTGTGTTTCCGTTCCCAATCCGAACATACTGAAATATTTACGGTAAAGCTCATAAGCATTTTCAACGTTTGGCAGATTTAAGGCACCATACGGCGTATAATAGCCCCCGCCAAGACGGATCGCGATATGGAACATATAAACGTTACTGGATTGGCGGATCGCTTCGATATCGTTGATCAGGCCTTTATTGTTGTAACTTCCCTTCACAAGACCACCGGCAAAGTACATGGTCGTATCGTTGATAACTTCTCCGGGCTGTACTGCACCTTCATTAAGCCCCATATACAAGACCGCCGGTTTTACGGAAGAACCCGGAAGAAAGCTTTGCAGATAATTACCGCTGGCAAAAGGAATAAAGGAACCGTCATCCTGAATTTGCTGGCCGCTCATAGCCAAAATTTCACCATTCTGCGGATTCATCATCACCAAAAACGCCTGTTTAAAGTCTTTTCGATAAACGTTGCTGCGGGCATTTGTAAGATACTTCTGCAAGATAGCATCAACCCGCTGCTGCAGATCGATATCGATCGTCAGCTGGATGTTATATCCTTTTTTACCTTCCTGGATCGTCGTAAAGATAGGACTTCCCGTATCCTCGTCATAGGTGATCTGCTTGATCGTTTTTGTGCCGCTGAGATAATTTTCATATTTTTTTTCCAAACCGCTTGTTCCGAAACGATCATTCAATGCATAATCATTTGCAAGATAATAATCTTTGCTGCCCTCTTCAAGACCTGTGGTCGATACACGGCCGAAGACATCACGCAATACACTGCCATAAGGATAAACGCGCTGTGAATCCGTAGATATGTCAAAACCGACGAATTCCTCTTTGTGTTCGATCAGATATGCCGTATTTTCTTCAGAAGCATTCTCAACCACAACTGCACTGCTGATCAGCGTCGCCTGTTCCATCTTGTACATGACCGGCCAGGCGATATATTTCTGCTCATCGGTCAAATATCCCCGATTCGCATCAGCTTCATCCTGCGCAGCATTTCTTAATTCTTCGATCATCTCAGAAGTGATCTTTGAAATCTTGATGGAATATTGTTCACTGTCAGAAAGCTTTTTCTGGTCATCGCTCAATAACGAAGCACCTCTGTCTTTCGCAACCATGATATAATAATCCTTCCATTCACGTTCCGTGATAGAATCGCTCTGAATATCAAACTGTACAGCAAATTTATAAGCAAGCTGCCATTTGCTTTCGCTGTAAGAGCTCAGATCCTTTTGAGGATAATATGTAATGTTGACGATTTCCTCGCTGGAAACTAACACATTGCCATTCCGATCGATCATATCACCTCTTGGAGGCGAGGAAATCTGATTCTTTTGCGTAAATGCCGCTAATTTCACGATATACTCATCCTGTGAAAAATATTGAATTTGGATCAAACGTACGGCAATCACAAAAAAGCAGGCAAACACCGATAAAATCAAGATCCTTGCCCTTTTATTCACGACCTTATTAAAATCCATGTTGGATCGTAACAGATCGGAGCTCCTTTTTCTCATTCTTGCATCTAATTCTTTAAATGGATTTCTTAACATGAAAATATTATACATCATTCTTTTGATTCTTGCATCTAAAAAATTATGTGATATTCTATTAGTGAGGTGAAAAAAATGACAACACGTTCAGAAACAAGAGCCATCATGGTAAATGACCTGCAGATCGGTCATCAAAATAAAGTTATCATCCAGTCGATGTGCAATACAAAAACAAGTGATATCGAAGCAACCGTTAAACAAATACTCGCTTTGGAAAAGGCCGGCTGCCAGCTTGTCCGTTTAGCGGTGGTCAGCATTGATGAAGCCAAAGCTATTTCTGAAATCAAAAAAAGGGTTCATATTCCTTTAGTTGCTGATATTCATTATGATTATCGCATTGCAATCGAATGCATCCATCAGGGGATCGACAAGATACGGCTGAATCCCGGAAATATCGGTTCAAAGGAAAATGTCCGTAAGGTAGTGAACGAATGTAAGAAATATCATATTCCGATCCGTATCGGTATCAACGCCGGATCTTTGGAAAAGGATATCCATGATAAATACGGCAGGCCTACTGCTCAGGGAATGATCGAAAGTGCCCAAAGACATGTGAATATCTTAGAAGAGCTGGATTTTCATGATATTGCACTTTCATTTAAATCAAGCGATGTCAATCTCTGCATCGAAACCTATGAGCTTGCTTCCAAGACCTTCGATTACCCTCTTCATTTAGGCGTGACCGAAGCAGGTACCGTGTTTACCAGCTCTATCAAATCGAGTGCAGCTTTATCTGTTTTGCTTCATCAGGGAATCGGTGATACGATCCGTATCAGCGTCAATGGTGATCCGGTTCAGGAAATCATGATTGCCAAGCAGCTTTTAAAGTGCCTCCATCTCATCGATCATGTACCAAATCTGATTGCCTGTCCGATGTGCGGCAGGACCAGCTATGACATTGAAAGCGTCATAAAAGAAATCGAGCCGTTTTTGATGAACATAAATGCCGATATCAATGTAGCCATCATGGGCTGTGCAGTAAACGGTCCGGGAGAAGCCAGACATGCGGATATTGCGATCGCAGGAGGAAAGGATGAAGGTCTGCTTATCAAAAAAGGCAAGATCATTGAAAAGCTCCCAACTGAAAAGATGGCAGATCGTTTAAAAGAAGAAATACTTAAAATGACAGCTTCGAAGGATGAAGCATAAAAGGCTTGTAAAAAGATGATTTCTGTACTGAAATCATCTTTTATTTGATATTGACAAACTGCTGGTTACGAAGCATTTCAATTTCTTCCTTATAAGGAGGCTTCTTTTCGATATAAGGAGTTTCCAGGATGATCGGGATATTTTCCAGCAAAGGGTGATGGGCAATCTGACAAAGCTTTTCAAAGCCGATTGCACCATGTCCTAAATTTTCATGACGGTCTTTCCGTGCTCCGCAAATATTTTTAGAATCATTTAAATGAACGACTTTCAAATAGCTCAAACCGATGATCTCATCAAACATCCGTAATATTTGATCAAAATCACTGAGATCGTAACCGGCATCATGAATATGACAGGTATCCAGACAGACCCCCAGCTTCTTTATATGTACACCGTCGATCATTTGTCTGATTTCTCCAAACGTACGGCCACATTCACTTCCCTTGCCGGCCATCGTTTCTAAACAAAGAATACATTTCTGGGAATCGTCAAGAGCAGCATTTAATCCCTGTATGATACTTTGAATACCGACATCGCTTCCGGCATTCACATGACTTCCCGGATGCAGGATCAAATAAGGAGATCCGATAGCGTCTGTTCGGATAATTTCATTTTTTAATAATTCGATGCTGTTCTCATAGGTCTGCGGGTTCAGCGTATTTGCCAGATTGATCAGATAAGGGGCATGCACAACGACATGTTCCATTGAAAGATGATTTTCTTTTAGCAGAGCTTTTGCTTCATCAATTTTTAATTTTTCGATAGGAACCCTTCTGCCATTCTGCGGCGGTCCCGTATAAATCATGCAGGCATTGGCATGATAGCTGAGCATCTCTTTTATGCTTCCTAAAACATAATCAGGAGATGACATGGATACATGTGAACCTATGATCATTCTTCATGACCTCTTTTTTGGATCTGTGAAGCAATGGCTCTTTCTTTTTTCTGTTTTCTTATTTCCTCCTGGATCATGGCTCGTTTTGCTTTTCGTTTCAATTTTTCAACCTCCTGCTTACGCTTCTTTTTATATCCCGGCTTTACTGTTTTTTTCTTACGGTTGACGATCATGCTGACTTTTTTATCAAGCTCGCTTTGTTTATGTTCTTTTGGCTTATTTTTATCCTTTAAAGTGATCCATTGTCCGTCTTTAATATTCATATATTGAAAATGGATTCCCTTATTGGTCAGCTGGCGGATGGCATTTTCATCTTCTTTTTTGTAAAGGGAGTAGCAGATACCGCTCATACCTGCTCTGCCGCATCTGCCGGCACGATGGATATAGAAATCAATCTCACTTGGAAAGCCCAATGAAATAACATGTGAAATGCCCTTGATATCAATTCCTCTTGCAGCAATATCACTGGCAACGATATAGGTCTTATCCAGATTCATCAGGTTTTTCATGGCATTCTTACGTGCTCTTGAAGGCATATCGCCATGAAGCTCGATCAGATCATAACCATGATCACGCATTTCCTGAGCCACCTTTGCGGCTTCGCTGCGTGTATTGGCAAAGATCAGACAAACATAAGGCTTAAAACCTTTTAATACTTCCAAGAGCTTTTCATGGTATTCCTGATGCTTGCACGGGATACAGATATGTTCGATCTTAGGCGCGCTGATATGCGTATCATCTTCGATTTTGACCGTTACCGGATTATGCATATATTTTTTTAGGAAAAGCTGTAATCCCTGTGGCATCGTGGCACTGAAGGAGAGCATCTGAAGATCCTTTCGCATCTTCGAGGCAAAGGCATCAATATCCTCAAGAAAACCGAATTCCAAAGTCATATCCGCTTCATCAATGACCAGCAGCGATGCTCTGTCAATACGAAGCGTCTTTTCTTCGAGAAACAGATCCTTGATCCTTCCCGGCGTACCGATGACGACATGCGGCTGTATCCGTAAGGTCGTATTTTGTTTGTTTTTATCTATACCGCCACTGATCAGGCGAACACGACATCCCTTTAATGCTTCAGAAAGATCGGCAGCCCGCATATACAGCTGTAATGCAAGTTCACGGGTAGGGGCCGTTATGACCACCTGGACCTCATTTAAGCTTGGATCGATTCTTTCAATGATCGGAATCAGAAAAGCATGAGTTTTTCCAGTACCGGTATCACTGATGCCGATGACATCCTTTCCTTTACAAACCAGCGGAATTACTTTCTGCTGGATGGGGGTCGGAGCTATGAATCCGTTATGTTCGATAAAATCTTTTGTTGTTTGTTTGAATGTATAATCTGAAAATTTGCTCATAACTTTTCTCCTTTTTCTTGTTTATAATTATAACATAATTTTCCCAGATATGATATGATGATGACGAGGTGAAACAATGGAAGTAATCACAATTACCCCAAGAGGCTACTGCAAAGGCGTAGTCAATGCGATTGAAATCGCCAAAAGAACCAGAAAACAGCATCCCCATGATAAAATAACGATCTTAGGCATGCTGGTCCATAATCGCTTTGTCGTAGAGGCTCTTCAAAAATATCAAATATACAGCGTCGACACGGATAAAAAAACACGCTATGAGCTTTTAGACGAAATAGATGAAGGCTATGTCATCTTTACCGCCCACGGCGTCAGCGAACGTGTTGTCAACAAGGCAAAAGCCAAAGGATTAAAGATCGTTGATGCCACATGTGAATATGTTTCATTTATCCATACGCTGATCAAAGAAAAATTAGATGAAGGTTATACGATTGGCTATATCGGTAAAAAACATCATCCTGAAAGCGAAGCTGTGCTTGAGATCAGCGACAAGGTTCACTTGATCGAAACAGAAGATGACCTAACCTTCACAAATGAAAAGCTCTTCTTTACAAATCAGACGACACTGTCTTCTTATCAGACTGCTGCTCTTTATGAAAGCATCGCCAGAAAATATCCCCACGCACTTATCAGCAATGAGATCTGCAGCGCGACACGATGTCGTCAGCAGGCAGTCATGAAGCTTGAAAGAGCAGACGCTTTTATTGTTGTCGGCGATCCTAAAAGCCATAATACACAGAAGCTGGCACAGCTGGCACAAAACAAAGCCGATCATGTTTTCTGCGTTGAAAATCTGGAGGCATTATTAAAAGAAGATCTGCATGCATTTCAAAAGGTAGCCGTAACAAGCGGCGCATCAACGCCTACTAAAATTACTCAGCAGATCATCCATTATCTCCAGACAGAAGAAATCATTCCCTTAAAAACAGAAGATGTCATTTAAAAACAGATGCTAAGCACCTGTTTTTCTTTGAATCATTTTTAGAAGATGAGTCAGCTCATCCGTCTGCTTTGAATCATGTAACATCTGAAGGATCTCCTGTATTTTTTGTTTACGAAACTTCCAATAATCCTGAAAGGTATCGCCCTGCAGATATTTTCCAAAAATATAATCTTCTTCGGTATAATGATCATGTCCGTGCTGACAGACCAAGATCGTATAATAATGTCCTTCATGAATGATTCTTTCATCAGTGATCTTCATATCATGTGCAATGATCCATTTTCTCAGATCATAGACATCTCCATTAATTTGCAGAATGAGCACCTCAAACTGATCAAGATCATGATTTTCAAGAATCTTTTTGAGCGTATCAAAGCCCATACCGCTGATGACACATACATTCGCATCGGCCGGTACATGTTCAAGGCCATCAGAAAGCACAGGAAAAATACGATCTTCAAGATTCATTTCCCGAATCGTCCTTTTCGCATTTTCTAAGGGGCCTTGTGCGATATCACAGGCATAGCATTTAACCGCTTTTCCATGAAGAACCGCAAGCGTGCACAAATAGGCATGGTCACAGCCGATATCTGCGACAATGCTGTTTTGTGGTATCAGCTTTTCGATTTCACGGATCCTTTTTGAAATTCTCATTGTGCTTTATCAACAAAATCCTTTAACCGTTTTGAGCGTGTAGGATGCTTCAGCTTACGTAAAGCCTTTGCCTCGATCTGACGGATACGTTCACGGGTCACATTAAATTCACGACCGACCTCTTCCAACGTCCTTGTACGTCCGTCATAAAGACCGAAACGAAGACGCAGAACCTTTTCCTCACGATCTGTCAATCCCTGCAGCACAAGGTTGATCTCATCCTTCAAAAGCTGGTTGTTGGCATATTCATCCGGTGACATCGCATTCTCATCTTCAAGGAAGTCACCCAAATGTGAATCATCCTCTTCACCGATCGGCGTTTCCAGCGATACCGGTTCAAGGGCAATCTTTTGAATTTCACGTACCTTTTCAGGAGTAATGCCATCCATCTTTTCCGCAATTTCCTCAGCTGTCGGATCTCTGCCAAGATCCTGTACCAGCTGGCGCTGGATACGAGTCAATTTGTTGATCGTTTCGACCATATGTACAGGAATACGAATCGTTCTGGCCTGATCGGCAATTGCACGTGTGATCGCTTGACGGATCCACCATGTCGCATATGTTGAAAACTTAAATCCTTTGGTGTAATCAAATTTTTCAACCGCCTTCACAAGACCCATGTTACCTTCCTGAATCAAATCAAGAAAGAGCATGCCGCGCCCAACATATTTTTTAGCAATGCTGACTACCAAACGAAGGTTGGCAGCGATCAGCGTCTTTTTCGCTTCCTCATCGCCTTCCTGGATGCGTCGTGCAATTTCCGGCTCATCTTCCGGATTCAAAAGATCGACGCGTCCGATTTCTTTCAAATACATCTTGACCGGATCATTGATCTTAGCCTGAGAAGAATTCGCAAACGACTGTTCAAGCGATTCGATATCGCTTGCTAAAGCATCATCTTCATCAAATTCATCATCAAGATCCAAATCATCAAAATCACCGATATCATCCGGCTCATCAAGCACGATCGATGGATCATTCAGATTCAGATCCTCATCATCAGAAACTTCGATATCATTCTTGGTCAGCCAATCAAACAGCTCATCTGTGTCATCATCGCTTAAATCCAAGTGTTCTGTCGCACTAGCAATATCCTTCTGATACAAAACATGATCCTTCTGATACTTTTCCAAAAGATCTTCTTTTATTTCATCCAATGTCTTCAAACTATTGATTTCCTTTGTTTTTTCTTGCTTCATAATTTCTCCTAACTGATCCTACAACTGACTGCTTTTTCTACGCAATTCTATGATCTCATTCATCAATCTGGCCTTATCCAGCGGATTCGACATTTTTTTAGCCAGCTCAGACATTTCCTTGATTTTAGCTTCAATGCACTTATCATGAATCTTACGGATGGCATCCTTTAAGACCTCCATATTAAAGGCTTTCGGTGCCAATTCCCATTCACACAGATCGATCAGAAGCTTTTTGACTTCCTCCTCTTTGATCTGATTCAACAGATCCGCTGCCTGTATCGTATCGGAAAGCCGATACTCATTGATCAGATATAAGGCAAGCTGATTACAAACAGGATGAATCAGAAAGCCAAGATCATTTTTAAATACATTGACCGCCTGACGTGAAAGAAGCATTTGGCCTAATATTTCATATTCAGCCGCTTCCCCATATCTAAATTGAATATTTTTAGATATATTTCGTAAAACAGTTTTTGGCTTAACAGTCCTTTGACTCATATCAAAGCCTGTAATCTCATAAAGCTTCTTTAAATAGTTTTCTCTTAAAAAAGCTTCTTTTACACGTTCAATTTCAACGCTCATCTCCTTGGCATATTCAACCTTCTGCGAATAATTCTCCAAATGATATCTGCTTTGAAGATATTCGAAACAGAAATCGATCCATGAAATCGTTTTGTAAGACAGGGATCTTAATTCATCGATCCCATATTTTTCAATGATCTCATCGGGATCAAGACCGCTCTTATTATCGACAACCTCAAATACAAGAGCGCTCTCACTCGCCATCTTGCCGAATTTATAAATGGCATTGATGCCCGCAGCATCACCATCGTAACAGACATCTACCTTGACATGCATCTGTTTCAACAGTTTTAGCTGCTCCTTGGTACAGGCTGTTCCCAAAGTGGCAACCACATCTTCGATGCCTGCCTTATAAAAGGCTATCGTATCCATGGCTCCTTCTACCAGAAGTACCCGCTGGGTCTTCTTGCAGACCTCTAAAGCACGATGATAATTGAAAAGAACATTTCCCTTTACATAACATGGCGTTTCTGACGTATTGATATACTTCGCTTCATCCCCATCGCCGATTCTTCTTGCGGTAAAGGCAATGGGATTGCCATAGCGGTCATGAATCGGAATCGTGATCCTTGATGAAAAAACATCATGGATTCCCTGACTGGTCAAACGTACGAGATTGGCTTCTATCATTTCATCGTCTTTAAATTTTTTCGCCTTCAAGTAATGATATAGCGCATCTTCTTTAGGATTGTAGCCAATTTCAAACTTTTTAATCAAATCATCACGAATTTGCCGCTTATGCAGATAATCCAGAATATCGTTATGACCGCCCGATAGAAGCATGTAATGCGTATAATCGATAAACGCCTGGTTAAGCTTATAATAAGGTGCCAGATGAGCGTTGACATGATTTGAAGTGATTTCGATATCACCAACATCAATGTTACAGATCTTGGCAACTTTCACGACACTCTCAACAAAAGAGATGTTCTCATAGCGTGATACAAAGTTAAAGACATTGCCCCCTGCACCACACGCAAAGCATTTAAAGATCTGCTTATCCTGTGAAACGCTCATCGAAGGGTCGTGATCATCATGAAAAGGACACATTCCCACATAGCTTTTTCCTTTATGTGAAAGCGGGATATATTTTGAGATGACCTCAACGATATCACTGCGGGAACGTATTTCATTGATTTTGTCTTCACTTAATCTAGCCATCAGCTTTCCTTCCTAAAATGCGATCTTTGAAGAAATATATTCATTTAAATCTTCGATCTTGATTCTTTCCTGCTCCATGGAATCACGATCACGAACCGTAACACAACCATCATTCTCAGTATCGAAATCAGGTGTGATGCAGAATGGCGTTCCGATCGCATCCGCTCTGCGATAACGCTTGCCGATGCTGCCTGCATCATCAACATCAACAGCAAAATCAACACACAGCTGTTCAAAAAGCTTCATAGCCAGATCATTCTGTTTTTTACTAAGCGGCGTGATACAAGCCTTGACAGGTGCTAAGGCCGGATGCAGATGCATTACGATACGCGTATCCTTATCGTTGATGACCTCTTCATCATAAGCATCCGCAAAAACACTAAGGAAAACTCTTTCCACACCAACTGCCGGTTCAATGCAGTAAGGGATATACTTCTCATGGGTCATCGGATCCATATATTCCAGATTTTCCTTGGAATGTTCCATATGACGCTTTAGATCGTAATCCGTACGATCTGCAATGCCCCACAGCTCGCCCCAGCCGAACGGAAAGTTATATTCGATATCACAGGTCGCTTTGGAATAGAAGGACAGCTCTTCCTTCGCATGATCACGGAAACGCAGATTTTCCGGTTTGATTCCATAATGCGTCAAGAAATCCATGCACGTCTTTTTCCAATAATCGTACCACTTCAGATCTTCGCCGGGCTTACAGAAAAATTCCATTTCCATCTGTTCAAACTCACGTGTCCTGAATATAAAATTACCGGGCGTAATTTCATTTCTGAAAGATTTTCCTACCTGGCAAATACCAAAAGGAAGCTTTTTACGCATGGTTCTTTGAACGTTCTTAAAATTCACAAACATTCCCTGCGCAGTTTCAGGACGGAGATAGATCGTGCTCTTCGCATCCTCCAAAGTCCCCTGAAATGTTTTAAACATCAAATTAAACTGACGGATCTCTGTGAAGTCATGGGCACCGCAGTTTGGACAGCCGATATGATTGTCCTTGATATACTGCATCATTTGTTCGTTGCTCCAGCCTTCCGGATTCACTTTGCCATTTGAAAACTCTTCGATCAGATGATCCGCGCGATGACGTGTCTTGCATACCTTGCAATCCATCAAAGGATCTGAAAAGCCCTGTAAATGTCCCGTTGCTTCCCAAACCTTCGGATTCATCAAAATAGCACTCTGAATGCCTACATTGTAGGGTGACGTCTGGACAAATTTTCTCCACCAGGCCGTTTTAATATTGTTTTTTAATTCTACTCCTAAAGGTCCGAAATCCCACGTATTGCTCAGACCGCCGTATATCTCGGAACCCTGATATACAAATCCTGAATTTTTCGCATGATTGACGATTTTTTCAAAACTGAAATCACCCATATGTTATGCCTCCTAAATTTTAATTGTGCAAACAAACTCATCCTATTTTATAACACAAAAACCACTTGATTGTCAAATTAAGCAAGTGGCTGTAAAACCTCTAAAAACGCATGGCTTCGAAGCGTGATCTCACCATAGCGATGTAAAAGCTCAACAAGATAGCTGACTGACTGGAAGGAAAGTGTCGAAGCTGCTTCTAAAGCCTGATAATTCTCAAGAGAAGCGTGCGCTGCATAGCGTAAATTTTTTAATTCATCCACGCTTAGATGATAATGACGCGTCTGATCAAAGCAATGAACGCATACAAAACCGCCATCCGGAATCGATAAGGCACATAATCCTTTCTCCGAAGAACAAAGCACACACGCATCAACCACGATCGAAACGCCGCTTGAGCGCAGCACTTCACATAACAGCAAGGCATAGATACAATAAGGATTCGCACAGCTGTCCAGGATTTCTATATATTGAAGAGCATCTTCAAAGCAGATGTCAGTCTTATTCATGATTTCAAGAAAACATGAATAAATGCTTTTGCGGATCAGATCATGTTCAATATTCAAAAAACGTTTTACCATTTCCGCATTTTTCAACAGCACGATCTTCGACGTATTCTTATCGATCGTATGAAAAAGGCTGTAACATCCTACTTCTGTATAATTACGGTTTTTAGAATGTGTTTTTAATACCCCTTTTGCTTTCATGCTTATCTTTCCAAAAGGCGTAAGCACATTCATGAGCACATCATGATCATGAATGAGCGTATTTGTCAAGACGATGCCCTTAAAATCACTCATCAAGCTCACCGATACCAAACTGATGGATCTTGCTCTCCTTATTGCGCCAATTTTCTTCTACGCGTACATACAGCTCCAATTCAACCCTTTTGCCCAGAATGAAGCGTAATTCCTTTTGCGCATCTAAACGAATAGAAGAAATCATCTTACCCTGTTTGCCGATCAATATACCCTTCTGACTGGCTCTTTCAACAATGACCATCGCCTGGATATAGATCTTATTTTCAGTTTCTTCCCTATTTTCAATGACCACCGCCACCGAATGCGGGATTTCCTCCTGTGTCCGATAAATGATTTTTTCACGGATCAGTTCACTGATCAAAAAATTCTGATCGTGATCACAAATCGTATCACTATCAAAATACATAGGTCCCTCTGAAAGATATTTCTTCGTCGTTTTGATCAATTCATCGACATTTCGCCTTTCAAGAGCGCTTAATGGAAAGATCTCTTTAAAATCATATCGTTTTTGCCACTGCAAGATCAACTGCATGACCTTATCGCGTGACAAAAGTTCCGCCTTATTTAAGATTAGAAAAATATTTTCTGATTTTCCTTTGATCTGATTTAATACAAATTCTTCTCCATGTCCAAAAGGAACCGATGCATCCACCATATAATAAATGACATCGACATCCTGTAAAGACGCATAAGCACTTTTATTCAGCGTACGGCCCAATTCATGATGCGGTTTATGGATCCCCGGGGTATCAATAAAGATCATCTGAGAATCCTCATCATTTAAGATCCCCTGGATATTGTTGCGCGTTGTTTGCGGCTTGCTTGAGATGATCGCCAGCTTTTGATTCATAATGCTGTTCAAAAGCGTGCTCTTGCCGGCATTAGGACGTCCTACGATTGCGATAAAACCGCTTTTCATCTTATAGATCCTCTTGCGTAAAGCTCATCGGAAGAAGCTGTTCGATCGTTGTTTCAAGCTGTGATGTACGGTTCGCCAGATAAATCGGCGTATCCTTTTTCAACAGCTCGACCAGGACCTGTCGGCAGGCACCGCAAGGTGCAGCAATCGTATTTCCTTCACAAACGATAGCTAAAGCCTTGATATCCTCTTTGCGGACACCTTTGGAATATGCTGCGAAAACTGCACTCCTTTCCGCACAATTGGTAAGTCCGAATGAGGCATTTTCAATATTTGCACCATCATAAAAATCTCCATTCACCGTTTCAAGACATGCTCCGACACGATATCGTGAATAAGGTGCATAGGCATTCTCCAGATTTTTAAAAGCTCTTTCTACTAATTTCTGATCAATCATCGTAATACTCCTTTCAGGATCATACATCCTATCACAACTGCATATAAACTGGCAAGCAGGACACAACCGGCACTCAGATCCTTGATATATTTGATCTTTACGTTAAGATGAGGATCAATAAGATCACAGATCCGCTCAACAGCAGTATTTACCATTTCACATAAGACGACGATAAAAACAGCGCTGATGATCCAAAGCCATTCCTCACCACTAAATCCATATATCCAGCCAAAAACAAGCACAGCCGCAGCAAAGACCAATTGAAGCCGGACGCTTTTGTCTTTGACGGCACAGCCAAGACCACTGAATGCAGCCTTAAATTTCTTAAAAAGAGAAACCATCCAATATCACATCCTGCAAAGCGAACATCTCTTTTTCATCCTCTTCATTCATGTGATCATAGCCGAGAAGATGTAAAAGCCCATGGGTACATAAAAAGCTGATCTCACGGCATTCGCTGTGCTCATACTCTTTGGCCTGCTTTCTCACCGCATCCACACTGATGAAAATATCTCCCAGCTCTGCTTCGATTTCCTCCAGCATGATCTCATCCTCACTATCCTTCAATGCAAAGCTGATCACATCTGTAGGACGATCGATATTTCTATACGATTTATTGATTTCATGGATCTCGCGGTCATTCACCAGAATGATCGATACGTCATAATCCCGATCAACCCTGCATACCTCACGCGTCTTTTCAAAAATACGCTGAAATCTTTCTTCATATTCATTCCATTTTTCATCATTTGTCTGATTGATGAGCGTTATCATAATCCACCTCGAATTCTTTTCTATTATAACATAAAAACGATTGCTTTCTTGCTCCAAATCATATAAAAATGAAATTTTGTCATTTTTAAAAACCCTTTTGCGGGATCATATACCCTTACCTTCTTTTGAACATCCTCGACCAAAACATAATGGCCATGATGATCAAAGCCGATAAAAGCAATATACGGTGTTTTTTTTATGAGATGAAGCGAAGATACCGCCTGACAAGGAAGTACCAGATTCAATTCTTCAAACAGATCTGACATACATAAGCCCTTTTCACCGATCTTTTTTTCACAGCGGCAGATTACCTTTGTTAAATCTGTATCAATCAATTCATTCAGTCGTTTTAATACCTCAATACCACAGTTCATATTTATACCTCCTACTCTTATATATCCATTCCCAATAAAAAAAAGAAACTTCTGATGTTTCTTTTTTAAGAATTTTCATATTTTTCGTAACGTTCAAGTATTTTTTGTACCATCGGATGACGAACGACATCATGACTTGTCAGTTCAACACAGCTGATGCCCTCAACATCATGCAGATACTCGATTGCCTGCGTCAGACCGCATTCCTTGGGCTTCACAAGATCGATCTGCGTCGTATCGCCGGTGATCACGATCTTCGAATTAAAGCCCATGCGTGTCAAAAACATCTTCATCTGTGAACGCGTCGTATTCTGTGCCTCATCCAGAATGATGAAAGCATTATCCAGCGTCCTGCCACGCATATAGGCCAAAGGAGCAATTTCTATGACATCTTTTTCCATGAGCTTTGCCACCTGCTCATTTCCCAGCATATCATACAAGGCATCATAAAGAGGACGTAAATAAGGATCGACCTTTTCTTTCAGATCACCCGGTAAGAAGCCTAAAGATTCACCTGCTTCTACGGCCGGACGTGTCAGCACGATTCGAGAGAAAACGCCTTTTTTCAGCTGGCTGACAGCATAAACGACTGCAAGATAAGTTTTTCCGGTGCCTGCCACTCCGCTTGCAAAGACGATATCACTGTTTTCCATGCTCTCAATAAGCACGCGCTGACCGATCGTTTTAGGAAAGATCAGCTTACCGTTAAATGTCTTGGCAATCGGCTCATTTGAAAAATGAAGCTTTTTGGAATGAGGATACTTCTTCACCAGATTACATAGATATTGGACATCGCTTAAAGACAGCTGATGGGTTTGTTCCATCAAAGAATAACAGTTTTTGATCACCTTCAGGCACAACTCATTTTCTCCAAGGCATATCAAAGAATTATCATCAAAAACGAGCTGGCAATCAAATTCATTCTCTAAAAGCTTTAAATACTGATCATTTGGACCACAAAGCATTCTTCTTTCATCCATTTCCCAATAAGAAACATCTAAACTGTATTTATTCATCACTTTCTCCTACTACCGCAATCATCTCATATAAAACATAATAATTGGACATCCTTATTGTAGCTGAATCTTCTTCAAATTGCAAAGGAATCTCTTTGACAATATATTCATCTTTATCAAGTGACAGCTGCATCCTGCTTTTCATCAGACATAAATAATAATTGATGGCCTCGGGAAGCTCATTTTTAGAGATTTCCACATCAATGCGTTCAAAGGTATAGGCATAGACCTTTCCCAATACATCGCTTGTCTTCTCTTCTTCCTTGCTATCCAAAATGATATGGCTGACCAAGACTTCTCCTTTTTGTACTTTTTGATTGATCTTGACGACCTTATTCCCTTTCGCTACATCAAAAGCGGCAATGACACCATCTTTAGAAGCGATAAGATCATATGGATGAAACTGTGAAAGCTCCATTTTTTCACGGGGAAGAAAATGAATTTCCAGCTTGGAACCTTTTTGATGTACGGCATACCAGTTGAGATCCTGATTCAGCTCAGCCAGCTTTTTATAGATACTTGTACTGTCCCAATAGAAAAAAGGTGTTTGAAACTGTTTGAGCTTTGTTTCGATGAGATCGTGATGGAAATCACTTTCACCCAAGATCTCTACCTGAAAAATAGTTTTGGATAAACCCAAAAACAAAAGCAGCGAACAAATCAAAGCAGCTATTTTTTCTTTGCTGGCAAAAAAGCGAAACACCATGCCCATCATACCGATACTTGACTGATAGTGAATGAGCGGATGTTTTTGAAGCAATGTTCGATATTTACAAGAAGAAGAAAAATAAACATATTTCTCTTCCCTCAGATGATAGATGGTAATACGATGCTGCATCACATAAGCCATCACTTCATAAATATCACATTCCGCCTTATAAAGATCATGCCCTCTCATGAGCTAAAAAATCAACCTTCCTGATTTTCCCTTTTAAGATGATTTCATCCGCATTCAGATAGACGATAAAAAGCTCCTCACCGCTAATCATGACAGTCGTATGCGCCGTTTCAATATGTATCTCTTGGATCGATACCTTACTGATTTTTTTATAATGAATGATACTGATTTTTTCATCAGATAATGTGATCATCAGACACCTCATTTCAGTATATGAAAGAAGTGTCCGTAAACTGAACTTATTTGCAAAGATAAAAAAAAGAAGCAGCTGCTTCTATTTTGAGCGTCTAGCTTTGAGTGCTGCTTCTTGTTTTAATTTGCGACGTACGCCTGGTTTTACATAAAACTCTCTTTTACGAGCCTCAGCAAGGGTACCGTTTCTAGATACTTGTCGTTTAAATCTACGTAAAGCATCATCTAAAACTTCGTTCTCTTTTAACACTACTTTTGGCATCTACAAAAACCTCCCTTCCGAGCAAGCATGTACATTATACATAATTTCACATAATTATGCAAGATTTTATGGAAATTTTTTCAGTTATTTTCTAGTTTTAAACCCTTTTTTTCAAGATAAAGCGTATTTTTATAGATAAAACGATAAAAATGAACCCTTTATTTTAAATATCTTTGTCTTCCTTAAGCGCAGGATTTATCTTATGAAGCATGCTCTTAGGCAGACGCTTCAGCAGTGCCAGCACGATGACGATGCTTAACAGACGATCGAGATAATCTGTCATGACCTGTACGATAAAACAGCTCATGGTCAGTCCCAGCGGTGTTTTAGCGAGCAATTGGACCAAAATGCTTGACCCGCTGGAAGTGATGCCGCCAAACAGTGCTGCGGTAATCAAAGCACTGCATAGTGATGTCGGAATCGTGATCACAAAGGCAGCAAGAAAAGGCCAGCTTGCCTTGGAAGATCTTTTTTTCCATACAAGAGAGCTTAAAAGGCCCAAAAGAATGCCCACAGGTGCGTAATATAACGAATAGATATCACTTGTCACACCAAGTATCAATCCGCTCAGCAGACTGGGAAGCATGGCTAATACAGGTCCATAGACAGCTCCTGTGAAGATCGTGCCGATGCTATCCAGATAGATTGGCAGACGCAATAACAAAGCAATCTGACCGCCCACGATGTTCAGGACCACGCTCAAAGCGATCATGCATATTTGAAAGATAGAAAATTTAGCCTTCATGATCCACCTCCTGCACAATCAGCTTTTCTAATTCAGTAAGCTTGTCTTTTTCCATATGAAGCAGCAATTCAAAAAATAATTCAAAAAATCCCCGGATATCTACTTCATTCAAGACATGGGCATTCGCCTTTTTTCTATAAAAATCATAAGCATCTACGATTGATTGTCCTCTTGAAAGAGATTCGGTTTCAATTTGGACATAAGAATTAAATCCATGACATAGCTTTGGCTTTAGAAAATAAGCCATGGCCAGAGGATCATTGATGACACAACCGATGATATGCTCCCACTGCCAATGAAAATCAAAATAAAATTTCGTGATCTTACGTATAAATTCTCCTTTTTCAGGATCAAGTCTTTCCATATAAGAAAGAAGTGACGGAGTCAGGACGATCTTTCTTGTGACATCCAGGCCTACCATATGGATCAAGCGACCAAGCTTGGCCATATGCTGATAAACGATAGCCGCAGCCTCAGGATCCTCCCAGTAATTGTATTCAGCCACCGGTGAACAGTTTCCATGGGCCTTATATGAACCACCCATGGAAACAAGCATCTCAATATTATTAAAGGCTTTTTCATCGGCAGCAAGCAAATCAGCAAGATTTGTCAAAGGACCAAGAGCGATCACGCTGCAGCTTTCCTCATTCAATGTCTGCGATAAAAATTCAACAGCCGTCAAAGGCTGGTAAAAGCCTTCCACAGGTTCAAGAAAGCTTTCTCCAAGCCCATCGCTCCCATGCGTATCCAAAGCATTTACATATTCTTTTTTTAACGGCTTAGCAGCACCCATATAGATCGGAATATCCAGACGATTCATATGTTTCAGCACTTTCTTCGCATTTTCAAAACCCATCGTTACGGGAGCATTGCCGCATACGATCGTAATTCCTACCACTTCAACATCCTTTGATGATAATGCCATCATGATCGCCAAACTATCATCGATTCCGGGATCACAGTCAATAATGATCTTACGCTTCATTCAATCACCCTTTCACATTAAAAATGACCCTGCCTGTAATATAAGCAAGGTCATGAAGCTTTCATAAAAATTTCATTCACTTTTTGCCTATTATTATACTGGGAGGTTTGAAACCAGTTTTATATCAATATGAAGTTTTTCCGCTTTCGTTATTCATCAGCTTTACACCGGAGCTTGTACCGATACGGTCAGCTCCGATCCTGATCATCTCATCCATTTCTTCAGGTGTACGGACACCGCCGGCTGCCTTAACCTTACATGCTCCTTTGACAGCATCAACCATAACTTTGACAACATGCGGATTCGCTCCTGCAGTTGAAAAACCTGTGCTCGTCTTGACAAAGGTTGCCTTTGCCTTTACACAGCATTCACAAGCCAAAGTGATCTGTTCATCGCTTAAAAGACAGGTTTCAAGGATCACCTTGACACACTTGCCGTTCGCTGCTTCTACGACAGCTTCGATATCCTTGATAACAGTATCCGTATCGCCGTCTATCAGGGCTCCGATATTCATGACCATATCCACTTCATCAGCACCCTGTGCAATGGCCTGCTTCGTTTCAAACGCCTTGGTTTCACTGGTCGTTGCACCTAAAGGAAAACCGATCACCGTACAAACCATGACATCGCTTCCCTTTAGCTTTTCAGCACAAGTCTTGACCCAGTAAGGATTCACACAAACGCTTGCGAAATCATATTCAAGGGCTTCGTCACATAATTTAAGGATCTGAGCCTTCGTAGCCTGCGGCTTTAACAATGTATGATCGATATACTTACTCTTCTTCATTTTCGTCCTCCTCAATACCTAGATAGTATTTTCTAATTGCTCGTTTGGCAGCCTTCTGGTCGCCCATGTAATACTGCTTGCCGTTTTCATAGACCATATAGTCTTCATCCCCCTTGCCAAGGATCAGGATCGTATCCTTGACATTGGCAATCTCAATGGCCTGACGGATCGCATCACTTCTTTCAGGAATATAGATCGTATTGGCATTGACGATACCGCTTTTGATATCATTGGCAATAGCGCTTGGATCATCTGTACGGGGATCTTCATCGGTAATGATGATATTCCCGCAATAACGATCGGCAATGCTGCCCATCACCTTTCTTTTTTTCGCATCCCGGCGTCCGGCACTGCCAAACACGGCAATGATATTGCGATCGCTTGGCGTGATCATCTGAGCATACTCAAATATTTTTTCAAAGCCATCCGGAGTATGTGCATAATCAACGATGACATTGAACGGCTGTCCTTCATCGATTCGCTCCAGTCGTCCGTCAACCTGCTTGAGATCATTCAGACACTCAAGAATCTTCTCAAGATCAAGTCCTCCCTGATGCAAGCCGGCAATCGCCGCCAAAAGGTTATAGACATTGTACAAAGCGACAAGATTTGTACGTACCGGATATTCTTTATTTTCATAAATCAAGGAAAAGCTTGTTCCTTCAATACCCAATTGAATGTTATCAGCACGATAATCCGCATCATTTTGAATGCCATAAGTAACAACGCGTCCATTTGATGCCTCTTCAAACTCTTTAAAAGAAGCATCATCGACATTCAAAACACAGATGCCATCCTTTCGGATCATTTCAAAAAGCTTGCATTTGGCTTTTAGATAATTTTCAAAAGTACCATGATAATCGAGGTGATCATAGGTCAGATTGGTGAAGATCGCAACATCAAAATCAACACCGTTCACACGATTCTGTTCCAACCCGTGTGAGCTGACCTCAAGTGAACATGCCTTCATTCCGGCCTTCACCATATCCTTGAATACCGATTGAAGCATGATGGCATCCGGCGTCGTAAGATCCGGGGGCAAGGTAACATCACCATAGCTGATAGAAATCGTCCCGATATAGCCGCAAGGTTCAAACCTCGAATGAATATCACGAATGATCGTCGTAATCGTACTTTTCCCATTTGTTCCGGTCACACCATAGATCTTCATCTTTTTTGACGGATAGCCATAAAAACGAGCAGCAACCCGTGCCATCGTATCGCTCACGTCCTCAACACGAATATATACGATTCCCTTTTGCTTTTCAGAGATATCTTCTGAATGGACGATGCAGACCGCCCCATTTTCGATCGCCTGCCGAATAAATTCATGACCGTCATGAACAAGACCATCCATGCAGAAAAACATGCCATTTTTTACTTTCTTCCGAGAATCGTAAAAAAGCGTCTTAATTTCAATATCCGGTGCATTTTCAAATAAATATGAACATTTCATCTTAACCCTCCAATGATCCTAAACATCCGGAATCATTTACTTCATGAATCACAACGCGAACGATATGTCCGACCAGCGAGGCATCCCCTTTAAACATAACCGGTAAATATTCACTGGAATGTCCCATGCAATTTTCACCCTTGCATGTTTCGACCAAAACCTCACAGCTTTTTGAAATCCATGAATTGCTGTATTCCCTCTTCATCACATCTGACAGCTCACAAAGCTCATGTGCTCTTTGCTTTCTTATTGTACCATGAATTTGTTTCATTTTACTAGCCACTGTTTGATCTCTTTTTGAATATGGGAAGACGTGCATGAAGCTAAAGCGGCACATCTTTGCATTTTTTAACGTTTCTTCAAACTCTTCTTCACTTTCATCCGCAAATCCGGCAATGATATCCGTACTGATCGAAATATGAGGAAGCTTTTGACGAATCTCTTCGATCCGCTTCATGAACTGCCGCATATCATAGGGACGATTCATCCTTTTTAAGACCGAATCGCTGCAGGCCTGTACCGGTATATGAAGATGCCGGGCAATCTGGGGATGCTTTTCCATCAGATCCAGCAAAGCATCGCTGACTTCATTCATCTCAATGCTTGAGATCCGGATACGGTCCAGTCCTTGAATTTCCAACAGCTTGTTAAGCAAAGAAGGAAGATCGCTATGAATACCACGGCCATATCTTCCGGTATGGATCCCTGAAAGAACGATCTCATGATGCCCGTTCGATACGAGCTTTTTCGCGATCTCTATTGCTTTATCTTCCTCCAAAGAGCGTTCTCTTCCCCTTGTATAAGGAATGATACAATAACTGCAGAACTGGTTGCAGCCATCCTGTATCTTTAAATAGGCCCTTGTATGCCGAACAAAGCGTTCGATATGCAGATCCTCAAACTGAGGAATCGTATTTAATTCATGAACATAATTGATCTTCTGATGTTTTTCCACAAGCGTATCGAGCGAATCGAGAAACGTCTGTTTCTGATCGCTTCCCACAACCGCATTCACACCTTCCATTTTTTCGATATTCGCTGCCTCAGCCTGTGAATAACAGCCGACGACCGCAATAAAAGCATGTGGATTTTGAGTAATCGCCTGATGGATCTTTTGTCTTGATTTTGAAGCTGCGGTATTGGTCACTGCACAGGTATTGATCAGATAAATGTCACTTTTATCTTTAAAATCAACCTGCTTATAACCTAACTGAAGACATTTTTCGATGTAAGCTTCAGATTCATAGGAATTGACCTTGCAGCCAAGTGTATGTATCGCAAATGTTTTCATTTTTTCCTTCTTTCTAAGATCTTCGTCATTTTACGTGTCATCTTTTCACTGATCCAGCCCTTTTCGATGAACATACGAATACATGCCTCTTCATCTTCCTTCAGATATAAAGAGATCCAGTCTTCAAGCTCATTGATCTCACCTTGGAAACGGACCAAAGGAAAGGATTCACAGATAACATCATCTACAAAATGATATAACGTCGATGATAACGGACAATAAGCCCAATAACCATTTTCATCGATTTCTACCAATTCCAAGGACGTAAAATGAAAGCTGACCATTTCACACGTAAGATGATGTTGATCGATCATATCCTTACAATCAAATCGCAGCCGATTATATTGTTTCAATTCAAATAATACCATTTCATTCTCATAAATTGCATTGATGCGCTCATTCATGCAAGGCAAGTAAAGCTTCTGCTGATCACGTACCACAAAAGGAAGCTTTTCTTTGATCCGGTCAATATCGATATTGATCAGACGTTTTCTTTCTTCATAATTCAGTGTCTGCCAATAATCAATCATATCATCATAAGATTTCACAAAGCAGCCTTCAAAGGCCTCCTTGTTTTTTAAGGTTTGAACAAGACATTCAAAATAAAAGAAATCCTCCTCTTTTTTGATTGACAGATCAATGTGATATCGTTTTAGATAATGTTCGTTTTCTTTGATGAAACGCTTGACTGCATCACATTTCAACAGTTTGATTTCATCCTTTTTCTGAATTTTCTTTATTAGTTCCATACCATTCTCCAAGCAACTCATAATGATAAGTCAGCATGCTGACAGCACTGATAGCAGCTGTTTCTGCTCTGAGGATCCGCTTACCAAGAGATACACAGATAAAGCCATGGGCTTTAGCTTCTGTGATTTCCTTCCCGCTGAAACCACCCTCAGGGCCGATCATGACCAGCACAGATCGAATGTTGGGATGCTGACATAAAACTTTTCCCAGACTGTCGGCTGTTGTATCCGCATTCTCATAGGCAATGCATTTTAAATCAGCTTCTTTTTCAAGCACCTGTGAAAATGAACATATCGGATGGACCAGACAGCGGTGATTCTGTTTTGACTGCTCACAGGCTTCTAAGGCAATCTTCTGCCATCTCGCTAATTTTTTATCATTCTTTTCTTCACTGATTTTCACAACGCTTCTTGAGGATATAAACGGTAAGATATCATAAGCCCCGCATTCCGCAGATTTTTGTACGCAAAGCTCCCATTTTTCTTTTTTGACCAGTGCCATTGCCAGACTGATGTCGATCTGTTTATGATGATCATCAGGCAAATGCTCTTGAAGAAGTCCAACAGCTTTTTTACCTTCATAGTGGATAGCAGCATAAGCGGCCTGTTCCTCACAATCGACGACCTTAACGATCTCGCCTTCCTTCATACGCATGACATGTGCGATATGATGAGATTGTTCCTCATTAAACAGGATCTTTTCACTAAGTTTTGATTCTATAAAATACTGCTGCATACCATCACCTTTTTCTATTTTAATCGAAATAACAATAAAAGACAAATAAAACTTAAAAGAAACTCCGCCAAAAGCGGAGCATTATTTTCCTTCATTCGCTAAACGCCGCAGATCTTTGACCTCCTGCGGCTTTAAAAGCCGGTAGCTTCCCTGTGACATATCATCAACCTTTAAGAAGCCGATTGATTTACGATGCAGAGAAGTGACCTGATAGCCAAAATACTCGACCATACGTTTGACCTGATGATTTCTCCCTTCAACGATCGTCAGATCAAATTTAGTTTTTTTAAGGGCATAATCTTTTTTACGAACCCTTACTTTTGCCGGCAGCGTCATACCATCATCCAGCTGGATACCTTTTTCTAATTCTTTGATCTGAGAGGTATCCAGGATACCATCGATCAGCACGTCATAGGTTTTAGGAAGATGATAGCGAGGATGAATGATCATATTGGCAAATTCACCGTCATTGGTCAGGATCAAGACACCGCTTGTGTCATAGTCCAATCTGCCTACCGGGAAAATTCTTTCTTCACAATCGATCAGTGATACGACTGTCTTGCGCCCATGCTCATCATCTAAGGTACATAAGCATTTTTTAGGCTTATTCATGACATAATAGACCTTATTTTCCTTTTGGATCAGTTCACCATCAACCTCGATCCTGTCACCTTTTTTTACTTTATATCCCATTTCACGAATCACATTGCCATTCACACGGACCCTTCCTTCACTGATCAAAACCTCAGCTTTTCTGCGTGAAGTCAAGCCGCTGGCAGCAATTACCTTCTGTAATCTTTCCATATTCCACTTCCTTTTTCAGTATCATATCATGAAAAGAAGAGAAATGTAAGTAGAATGGCCATACTTATTCCTACAATATCACTGATCAGACCGATGACCATCGAATTTTTGATCTTTTTAACACCAACACACCCAAAATATAAGGTAATGACATAAAGCGTCGTATCCGTACTTCCCTGAATGATGCTTGCCATGATGCCACTAAAAGAATCAACACCTAAATATTTAAAAATATCGATCATAATCGCTAAAGAGGCTGTTCCCGAAAAAGGCCGGAAAAGCATCATGGCCCATAAGGAAGGCTCGATCTTCAGAATCGAAGACGCGAAAATATGAGCGATAAAATCAAGCAAGCCGCTAATTCTTAATAAATTGATCGCAAACATCATGGAAAGCATGCTTCCAAATACATCATTAAAAAGTAAAAAGCCTTCTTTGACCCCCTTTAAAAAGGCATTGTACGAATCAACCTTCTTAATCAGTGATACGGTCAGGATCAGAAAGATAAAAAGCGGCAAGATCAGATTAGTGACCATGATTCCACCACCGATCCACCAAAAGTCCTATCAGGGATGCACTGAAAGTAGCAATGATCGCAAAAGGAATAAAGCTGGTCGCATCCTTTGATGCATAAGCCACACGTAAAGCGATGATGCTTGTCGGAAACAGTGTGACGCCGCCTGTATTTAATACGAGAAAGGTTACCATGCTTCGGGTTGCTGTTTTAGGATCAGGATTGTGCTTCTGCATGCCCTTGATCGCTTTCAGGCCGACAGGAGTAGCGGCACTTCCCAATCCAAACATATTGATCACGATGTTGCTGGCAACATAGCCCAAGGTTTCCTGATCGTGCTTGATATCCGGAAGCAGGAAGCGAAGCAAGGGGTTCATCCTTCTCTCCAGCCATGCGATACAGCCGTTTTGAAAGGCAATTTCTACGATCCCGTTAAAAAAACAGGTAACTGCAATCAGCGGCAATACAAAATCCAATGTTTCACTGCCAACCGATACGATCGTATTGCTTAAAAGCTCACTTTTTCCGGTAATTAACGCAAATAAGATAGAGGCTAAGATCATCATGCTCCAGAAAAGCGTCATGTCAAAAGCTCCCTTCGTTCAATCACAGTATCTAAATTTTTATAGCGGATGAGCACTTTTCCATCTTCAATAAGAGCTTCCGCAAATACCTCATCACCAATAGGAACGATTGCATGAATATCTTCTTTGATGAGCAGCCGCTTATTAGCTATCTTATAGCTGCCTTTTTTAATCAAAAGATGGGATTTATATTTCTGGTACACATCTTCATGAAGCCGTTTATGTAACATAAAATAATCCCCTTCTCTAAAGCTGACCACGATGGATTCAAGACCATTTTCATAAGCTGTGGTAATCAGTGTTTTACCGGATTTTACCGTATAGCCTGTCTTTCCTCCATTACAGCTGTCATACATGCTTAAAAGACGATTCTTATTGATCCAAACACGCTGATTCTCCGCCTGGTACTGACGCGTATTGACGATCATCCTAAAAATGTCATTTTTCATGGCAGCCTGCATGCATAAGGCCATATCATATAAGCTCGAGATATTTCCTTCATCCGTTTCATCCAATCCGCTGGGATTTGAAAACACAGTATCATGCATGCCTAATTCTTTTGCCTTATCATTCATCATTTTCACAAAACGGGCAACATCTTTACCAACATGAAGAGCAATTGCATGTGCCGCATCATTACCGCTTCTCAGCATCAGGCCATATAATAGCGAAAGCAATGAATATTCTTCGTTTTCAAGCATGTATAAGGAAGAACCGATTTGCATCGTCGTTTCACGATCAATGATGATCCTGTCGCTGATATCGGCATTTTCCAGCGCTACCAATGCTGTCATCACCTTGCTGATTGAAGCGACGCTTTGTGTCTGATGAATGTTGTCACCCGCTAATACCTCACCTTCAGACATGACGATATAATCTGCCTCTATGGGCAGCTGAAAGCAAAAAAGCATCATCAAAAAAGCAATTGTTTTTTTCATATTTCACCTGTTTCATTGTATGAAAAGCAGAAGCAAAAAAGCCCTCTTTTTGAAAATCTTCATCAATCATAATAAATATGAAGCAAAAACCACAAGAAAATGATTTTGTTACAAAATCATATGCAAATAAGTAACTCCT
>NZ_JBVAYM010000012.1:0-78792 GCF_055420025.1 Traorella sp. mt218 | reverse complement strand
ATTTTATGAAAAAAGTACGTACGAGATTTGCACCTTCTCCAACAGGATATATGCATATCGGAAATCTGAGAACTGCTTTATATGAATATCTGATTGCCAAGCATGACAATGGTGATTTCATATTGCGAATCGAAGATACCGATCAGGAAAGAGAAGTAGAGGGTGCGGTAGACATCATTTATGATGTCATCAATCAGACAGGTCTTCATTATGATGAAGGACCTGATAAACCGGGTGCCTGCGGACCTTATATCCAGTCACAGCGTCTTCCCATCTATAAAGAATATGCTGACAAGCTGGTCGATCTTGGAGGAGCTCATTACTGCTTCTGTAAAGAAGAAGATGTTCAGGCTGAAAAAGAAGGCCATGATCTGAGCTATCGCTATGTTGATCCATGCCGCTTTATCTCAAAAGAAGAAGCCCGTGAAAGAATTGCCAAAGGTGAGCCTTATACGGTAAGACAAACGATTCCGGCAACCGGAACGACCTCTTTTGAGGATGAGGTCTATGGACATATCGAAGTAGAAAACGCTCAACTAGATGAAGGTGTGTTATTAAAAAGTGACGGTTATCCGACCTATAACTTTGCGAATATCGTCGATGATCATCTTATGGGCATCACACATGTTGTCAGAGGAAACGAATATCTATCCAGTACCCCAAAATATAACCTGATCTATCAGGCCTTTGGCTGGGAGATTCCAACATATGTTCATGTACCGCCGGTCATGAAAGATGAATTCCATAAACTGTCAAAGCGTAATGGTGATGCGTCTTTCCAGGATTTGCGCGATAAAGGAATTCTAAGTGAAGCTATCATCAACTATATCGCCCTGCTGGGCTGGTCACCGGAGGGAGAACAGGAAATCTTCTCGTTAGATGAGCTTGTCAAGGAATTTTCAATCGACCGTATTTCTAAATCAGGTTCCATCTTCGATATCAATAAGCTGAAATGGATGAATGGTGTTTATCTGCGAAATAAAACATTGGAAGAATTCCATGAGCTTGCTTTGCCTTACTATAAGGATATCAAATCTCATGTTGATCTCATGGAAATCTCAAAGGCCCTTCAGCCGCGTGTTGAAATGCTGGCGGATATTCCGGAAATGATTGATTTTATTGATGCTCCATATCCGTTTGATGCATCGTTATATACCCACAAAAAGATGAAAACAAATGCTGAAAATTCACTTGAAGCATTAAAATGGGTCGTTGATGAAATCGATTCAGTCAGCGATTTCACAGACGATGAAGCTTTCACTAAGTTCTTTGTCGATCTTGCTGCTAAGCACGAGGTCAAGAACGGACGTGTGATGTGGCCGGTTCGTGTTGCTTTGACTTATAAGGCATTTACACCGGGCGGAGCAGTAGAAATTGCCCATATCATCGGAAAAGAAGAAACGATGCGTCGCTTGAATCAGGCAATCGAAGATCTGACAAACTATCTTTCTGAACAATAAAAGGTCTGCCAAGTGCAGATCTTTTTTTATGCGTTAATGTCGCCAACAGATAAAAATGAAGCCTTGACAAAGAAGGCTTCATTACATTTAATCTAAATCCACTCCATTTGAACGTACTGCTTTTTCTACCCATTCATAACTATCTTTTTTTATACGCTCATAAGAGCCATTTCCATAATCATCAAGATCAACATATACAAAACCATATCTCTTGCTCATTTCACTGCTTGAACAAGATACAATATCAATTGGTGCCCAAAAATAATATCCTTTTAGATCTACTCCATCCTGAATAGCCTCTTTCATCTGTAATATATGTTGACGATAATAATCGATACGATAATCATCATGGATCTTTCCATCCATACCCTTTTCATCTTTTAAACCGATACCGTTCTCAGTTATATAAATCGGCTTTTGATAACGATCATAATATTCATTTAAAACAACTCTGAGTCCGATTGGATCGACTGACCATCCCCATGGATTTGCAGGTAAATTTTTATTGCGATAGGCATCTTGATTATTTTGTAGACATTCATCATCATAAACTCTTGTATAGTAATAAGAAAAGCTGAAAAAATCACTTGTATTTTTTAATACCTCAAGCTCTTCATCACAAATATCGATATGAAAATGATGATCATCAAAATATCGATAAGCATAACCGGGAATCTCTCCCCGAAGCAATACATCACCATAGAAATATTCCATTTGATTTCTTTTTAAGGTAGCTAATACATCCTTTGGCTCACAGCTAGCCGCATAAGCAGGCCCTCCACATAACATCATGCCAATTTGTACATCCGGATAATTTTCATGAGCATATTTGGTAATCATGGCACAGGCAATCATTTCATTGATCACTCCCTGCATCTTAGCTTCTTCTAAATTATCCACCTTATCTTCTGGAATCCCTAGATGATTAAAGCTTTCATGTCGTATGAGATTGATTTGATTAACAAGGATCCAATGCTTTACCTTGTTATGATAATGATCCAAAAGCGTCTTACCATACTGATAAAAAAAACCTATCGTCTTTTTATTGTACCATCCGTTATAATCCAATGCTAAATGAAGAGGCATTTCATAATGTGACATCGTAATCATCGGCATCATGCCGTTTTTTATAATTTCGTCAAAAAGATCATCATAAAATCGCAGACCTGCTTCATTAGGTATCTGATCATCACCATTCGGAAAAATACGCGCCCAATTGACAGATGTCCGATATGTATTCAACCCCATACCATTCTTTCCCAAAAGTGCTAAATCTTCCTTATAGCGATGATAAAAGTCAGTACCATGTCTTTTTGGAAATATTTTATTATCGTCTTCCAAGGCATGATAGATATCATCCGTAGTAATTTCCGTATTGCATTTCTGATCAAGAGCAACATTATCTACAAATTCATTGATATCAGCCAGACAAAGTCCTTTATTATCTTCTTGATAAGCTCCTTCCATCTGATTCGCTGCAAATGCACCTCCCCATAAAAAATTATCAGGAAACGTTTTTAATACTTTCTTCATTTCTTCCTCCTATTTTTGTGAAAAAATCAATCATGATACCAGTTGAAGCAATTGAGATCGCCGTACCGATTCCTACGACTCCTCCTAAAAGAAAACCAATAATTGTTAACAACAGATCTGCTCCCAAACGAAGCCACCGGTAATCTATTTTTATGAGGTCTACAAGCCTATATAAAAGTGAATCTAAACCATTCATCCCTAATTTACATCTGATTAAAATCGATAAACCAATCGTATAGACGGTCTGACCGATTAGAAAAACGATGAACATTGAAATAAAACTTAACTGTAAATTCAATCCACTTAAGCCGTCATAGGCAAAATCAATCGCATAACCTGTAATCAGTGCCGATAAAATGGTTCCGCCACCAAAATATTTTCGTGCCGCCACTAAAGCAGCGATAATTAAAACACCGTTATAGATCCGTGAAGACTGACCATAACTTATATTTAAAATGATATGTAATCCGTCCTGAAAGACAGTGACCGTATCACCGCCAATATTTGCATATAAGATGATTCCTACACCGATACCAATACAAAGTCCGGCAACACATATCAAACATCCTTTTTTTATCAATTCCATATTCAACACCCACACCCATCAAAATAATAATTCCGCAATATGAATGACATTAGCACCATTTTCTTTTAATACCTTATAACATGAGTTACAATAAACAATCACTTGTTTACCATCATACTCTTTGATCAAATCAGTAATCTTTTCCCTCCTTTGTTCTTCATTAAGCAAAACTACCTTCTTCTCTAAAGCTGAAAAGGTTTTAGGTGCTATCTTTAAATTTTCAGAGCTCATATGCTGCATAAAATTAAAGCCACAATAATCATCATGACTGCTTATCCGATAAGAAGCACCCGTTTTATCAACCAAAGAACAAACGGCTTTTTTTATATTATCATCTGCCTTAGCACAATGTTGAATGATACATGTTGAATTATTTAAACGAGGCAAAAGGAAATTCTTATCTTGATCAATGATTTCCAACAAAGAATATATATGTGCCTTACTTACTTCTTTTAAAATCAAAGAACAGTTGGTACATATCGTAATGCCTGTATCAATTTCATTTAATTGTCTATGATCTATTCGACAACATCCTTTTGTTTCAATTGATTTCTTATTTAAATATTTTATGATCTTTTCACTGATTTCAGGAAAAGCTATTTTAAATTTACAACTTGGATAATAATATCGCATCATAACACCTTACTTATAAAACACATCAATAAATTCTTCATATGAAGTAGTTTTCTGCAACTGAAAGATCTTATCATTGCTTAAGATAACTTTACTAAGCTCTTTAAAAAATATCTGTATTGTTTTTTGAGAGCTATTCAATGAGAATAAAAAGACGAGCTGGACATATTTATCATCCCAAAGGATTGGCTTATTAAGACGACAAATCGAGATAAAATTCGGAAACTTACCACTTTCAAGAGGGTGAGGAATGGCAATTCGTTTACTATATGCGGTTGAACTATATTTTTCACGCTCAATGACAGATTGATAAAATTCATGGGCATCAAAGCCTAATTTATCAGCTATTTTTTCAATGACCGTTTCCAATAATTCTTCTTTAGTTGCACAATCTAACACAAAATAAAGATCCTTGCTCATAAATTCATCAAGATCATTTTGTTGATCGAGCTTGTCCATGATCAATTTAATGAGAGTGATATCATTATCTGAGATAAATTCTCCGGTTGAAATTGTCGGCTTTTCAAACCATAGCTTTTTGCCGGTTGCATTAACGATCATATCAAACTGATCTAATGCCTCCTCACTTACATCTTCAAAGGAAAAAAGCTGAATGATATTGATCCTCTCTTTAAGTACCTGATTGATCTTGTAAGAAATCAGCTTAAAGATAGTAGCTGAATCATCTAAGATGACAGCTAAATTATATTTTTTTAAATCTTTATTCGTTTCTAATGATAATGCCAGATGAATAGCAAAATACAATTTTTCTTCTTCAGAAATATTTTTATGATATTTTTCTTCAATAGCTCTAAGACCGATGATCGCTAATTCATTGGCATAAGGAAATGCATCTTTGATACTTGAAAGATTGGATTTTTTGATTTGATCATCATTTTTTAACCGATAAAGAAATAATGAAATATGGTTCATCAGATTCAAACGCAAATTATCATCATTGAAAAAATCAATATCGCTATGCAGATAAATTGTCCTTAAAAATAGATTATAAAAGGTGATGACTTCTGGATCTTCAAGATTTACTACAAGATTTCTGTCTAAAGCAGAATCATTTCTTTTTATATGCAAAGAAAAATAATAGACTTCATCTTTTGATAAGGATAAGCCGAATATTTTTTCAATGTCCTCATTGATCTTTTCCGCAGTCAGATATTCTTTTGTCTTGCGGTCATTTACTGAAAGATTACCTACTTTGATGGCATTATTCGTTTCAATACGATTAATGGCAATAAGAATGTGAATGGCTAATGACTTTACTGAATTTGAGGAAATTGAGATATTATTTAATGTAAGATTTTTTTCAATAGAAGCTGTCAGCATATCTAATATCTTTGTATGATGTTCCCTGTTTTCTTCATCGTTCATATATTCAAGATAATCCGAACATTCTTTAGCTATTGCACTGCGGATATCTTTTTCATCACCGATAATGATATATCCACGGGAATGAGAATGCTTCAAGGTTAAATGATATTGATCGATCAAAGGCTGCAAATGCTTGATATCTTTTCTGGCGGATGACACAGAAATATACAATTCATTTGCAAGATCATAGATATTCACATAATTACTGCTAGAAATAAGTTTATTGAAAATGACCTTCCTTCTTTTTTGAACATCCGAAATATTTTCTTTCTCAAAAAGATCCGCATACCATTCACTGAAAATATCATGATCTTTGACAATCAGCTTGCAGCCATAGCCCTGCTTGGTAATAACTTCAAAGCCATGTCCATCCGCATCATCTTTAATCTTATTTAAATACGTTAATACGGTTCTTTTTGAAACACTTAATGTATATGCGATTTGTTCACTTGTCATATAATCATCGTTGTTTTCATGCATTAGTGAAACGATATCTGCGTATATTTTACTTTCCATAAATCACGAATCCTTTTTAAATGATAGCTTATTTCTATAACCGGCAAATAATAAAACAATATAAATACCAAAAACTAAAACCTTGTTTTGAATGCAATATTGCGAATAAAAGAAGATAAAAATCCCGACGATAAAGATCAGATAATCAGCTATTTGAACTTTATTTCTACATAACATACAGAAGAGTGACTTCATGATAAAAAAGCTGCAGATCATCTCAATGATCAGAAGTAAGATATCACTGCTGGAAATTTCTTGATAGTAATTTAATAACTCATTGACTGTTTCCATCGGATAATAGGCAGAAAGTTTCTCCGCACTGTTATGAATGGCAACGAACACTAAGAAGCTATAAGCATTCATATTGTAAAGAAAAGTATTTACAAGTGAAAACCCGGAATATATCAAATTAGCTCTGTTTTCATCACCAAAGATTTTTTTACTTAAAGAAAATAGAACGATTACGATCGTGAGCGACAGCGTTACCATGACAACATAGGTTTCTCTGTCTTCCGCAAGATTCAAACTCTCAAGTCCAATAGCTTGGGCAGTGAAATTTGTAAGCGCAGTTGACAGAACATAGATCAATACACCCAATGCCATTGCCATGATCATACCACGCCTTTTATGTTCAAATGCTACCACTAGCGGCAGGACCAAAGAAAGAATCAAAAAGATAATTAATAGAATGAGTTTCATGGTTTACAGTTCTTCTCCATTTGTAGCTATGACTTTCTGATACCAGGCGAATGAATCCTTTTTATATCGATTCCCTGTTCCCGTTCCATCATCCTGAATGTCAACATATACAAAGCCATAGCGTTTGCTCATTTCGTTCGTTGTGCAGCTGACGATATCAAAAGGTCCCCAAGGACAATAAGCAAAGAGATCTACACCATCCTTGATTGCTTCTTTCATTGCTTTGATATGTTCACGAAGATAATCTATACGATAATCATCGTGTACTTTATTATCAGCTGTTAATTCATCTAAAGCACCCAAGCCATTCTCTGCAATCATCATCGGTACACCGTAACGGTCATAATAAAGATTTAGTGAATTTCTTAAACCTAAAGGATCGATTGACCAGCCCCAGATCGATGCCTTCAATAATGGATTTTTTGATATGTCATTAAGACCTTTATTATTTTTTTCGTAGGAATTTAAACGAGTATAGTAATAACTAAAGGCCATAAAATCAGCTGTATATTTTTTAATAGCTTCTAAATCTTCTTCACGCATTTCAATATGAAAATCATGATCTTCAAAGAAACGTAGCGCATAACCCGGATAAGCTCCGCGAATCCTTACATCTGTATAAAACATCTGTGACATTTGATTTTTTTGATAAGTATAAAATACATCTTCCGGTTTAGCTGTTTCCGCATAACAGTTGTGATCTGAAATCATGACACCCATCTTCATCGAAGGATCAATTTCTCTTGCTGCTTTTGTGGCCAAAGAGCAGGCGACAAACTGATGATGGATAGCCTGATATTTTGCTTCTTCTAAATTATCTACGGAGTCACTGAGGATACCTAATGAATTAAAAGATTCTACATAGATCAGATTTATTTGATTGATTAAGATCCAATATTTTACCTTGTTGTGATATCTTTCAAAGCAAACTTTACAATACTTCACAAAGAAATCGATCAATTTACGATTTTTCCACCCACCATACTTGGTAACAAGATTCAATGGCAGTTCATAATGAAACAATGTGATGATCGGTTCCATGCCATATCCCACGATTGTATCAATCAGATCATCATAAAACTTTAAACCTTCCTCATTTGGTTTTTCATCATCACCATTTGGAAAAATTCTTGCCCAGTTGATAGATGTTCTAAAGCATTTAAGTCCTAATTCATGCATCAGCTTCAGATCTTCTTTATAGGTATGATAAAAGTCGATCCCCTTTCTTTTTGGAAACTGACGATCATCATCAATCGCCAGCAATTCTTTTAAACGAGCTGAGGTCATCTCAGAATCCTCATCACGCTTTCCGGCACGATTTAAATGAGGATTATGCCAGTCAACATCCGGTACAGACAATCCTTTTCCTCCCTCATTCCATGCTCCTTCGCACTGATTGGCAGCGACAGCTCCGCCCCACATAAAATTCTCTTGGAAACCTTTCATGATATCTCCCTTCTTTTTATAACAGGCGAATGCCTTTTTATTTGGCACTCGCCTCATTAAAAACATTACTGTAAACCTTTTAAATGAATTTCTGCCAATTCTCTTATCAGTTCAATTGTAGATATGACACACATCAAATGATCTTGAGCATGAACGACCAGTATCGAGAACGTTACATCTTTTAGTTCACCATTTGCTTCTTCTTTCAATAACTCAAACTGACGCTTATGAGCTTCATTGATTGACTGGTCAGCTTTATTCATTTTTTCCTCATAAAGATCAGCATTTTTTTCTTTGGCAGCAGCTAAAGCTTCATATGCAAATGCCTTGGCTTCACCGGCATTCGCAATGATTTCAAACGAAATTTCCTGTAGTTTAGTCATTGTATCCATAGCTTATATCATTATTCTCCCTGTTCCTGTTGCAGACATGTTGCTTCATATCTCTTAAAGAATGGCCAGAAGATGACCCAGTCTAAGGCAAACATGACGATTACTAATACTGCTGCCCGCCAGTCCATCGTGGCAACAAAAGCACCTATCGGAGCAGGAGTTGTACTTGTTAAGAAAATATAAGATTTATTTACTAAATTCATTGATGTAGCTGCCCATCCAAGGATGATATTCACTGTCGGTGCCAGCATGAACGGAATGACAAGTGTTGGGTTTAAGAAAATAGGTAATCCGAATATTACCGGTTCATTGATATTGAAGAGTGATGGAATGATTGATACCTTGCCTACTGAGCTCAACTGTTTTGATTTGCTTCTTACGCACATGATTGCTAATGCAAGCGTAGATCCGGCACCACCAATACAAGAATAATAAGCCCAGAACGATTGTGTATAGACGTTTGGCAGATCGCTTAAAGCAACACCGGCTGCTACTGCTTCAGCATTTTCAGCTAAGGTTACTAACTGCAATGGATCCAGAAGCGGTCCGACAACCGTTGTCGGGTGAATACCAAAGCCACCAAATAACAGATTTTCAAATGCTGTCAAGACTGTAACAGCCACTGAATTATTCACACCAAATGAAATCAATGTAAAGATGTATGACCAGATTTCCGGAATCAGCATTCCAAAGGCAACCTGACAAATCACTGAGAGTGCATAGAAAGCAATTAAAGCATATAAGAATGGGAATATCGTTGAGAACGTATTTTCAATAACCTGAGGCACTGAAGGCGGCATATGAATCGTCCAACCCTTTTCAACAGATAAACGCATGATTTCAACTGCTCCCAAAGCAACTAGGATTGCTAGGAAAATATTGACAGAACCGAGATTGCTGTAAGTGATGTCACCACCCACCATGACTGGTGAACATATGAGCAAGAAGATAGATGCCGAACAAACTGCAAAGTTAATCGCATTCTTTTTGTAATGCTGAGCTAATGAATAAGCTACCACAAAGCAGATCCATAAAGATAAAACACCGATAGTTGCTGCATATGGCGGATAAGTAAACTGTGGAAAATTAGTAGATAAATACCACCATGCATCCATAAATGCATCAAAGAAACCAATACCGGTTGATGCGGTATCGCTCCAAGGACATTTATAAATCAAAAACGCAAAACCCCCAATAAATGTAAATGGCAATGAACTAACAACACCATCACGAATTGCTAAAAAGTGTGGTTCTGTTCCGAAAAATGTTGCCATTGGCTGACACCATTCTTCAATTTTGTCAATGATCGACACTTTTTTTGTGTTTTCAGACATGTAATTCTTTCCTCCTATTTATTTGTTTTTTTCATTTTCCCGAATCATATTAAGAACTGCTTCACCATTGCATCTTCCAAAATCGATTGCGGGAATGTTTAAGATTGTGATCCCAGGAATATCTTTGCATAATTCCTTGATCATGTTGGTTTGAAATTTTACCTGAGGTGCAAGCAGAACATAATCATACTTTCCAAATTTTGTCTTAGCTTCAGAAACTGATAATGCTCCGATCTCCCAATCCTTTTCATCTTCTTTTAAATTATCACGCATATTCTGCATCAAAATAGAAGTAGATGAACCACAGGCACAAACTAACAAAATGTTCATATTACAATGACCTCCTTACTGTAAACATGATTGCTATAGCTGCTTGTTTGTTTACGCTTTCAGTATAACAAATGTAAAAAAAAGAAGTTGGAAATTGTCGTCATAACAATAATGCAACCTCTTTCATTTTTTAATACAATTTACCGTTTTGAATGACGCGAAATGAAATCGTCCTACCTATTTCAGAACCTTTGATCGTTTTCTTGATCAGATCACAACATTCCTGTTCATCCTCGCTATCTGTTTCAAATACCAGCGTCGTCCTAACAAAAGATGCGTTAGGAAGATAAGTAAACTTAGGATTTCCGATTCCCTCTACTACATCAATTACATTTTTTTGTAAACTTGGCATTACGCCTTCAACATTTATTTTCATCATGACCTCCATTCGTAATCATTGTATTTTCTTAAGGCCATAAATTCAATAAAAGTGAAAACGATTTCCTCTTTCATCATTGATCAACACAAATGCTCATTAATCAATCGCACAATTCAAAAGGTTCATAGTTTTTTTTACTGAAAGACTTTCGTTTTCATCTTTAATAAGATCATATAAATTAAAATATTTGTCAATCCACTCTCTTTATTTCATTTTGCATTTTCTCTTTTTTAATGATATAACGTCTAAAAATCTCATAAATGACAGAGAAGGTCGGCAGTCCGAAGAGCATTCCGGCAACACCGAAAAGTCCGCCGCCAAGCGTAACCGCAAATAAGACCCATAAAGGCGGCAGCCCGATCGAAGAACCAACGACATGCGGATAGATCAGATTTGATTCAAACTGCTGCAGGCAGACACCAAAAACAAGAAAGATAAGTCCCTGGACAGGATTCACAAAAGCAATCAGCAAGGCACTGAAGGCCGTTCCGATGATCGCTCCAAAGATGGGGATCATATTCGTAACACCGATGATGACAGAAACGATCGAAGCATATTCAAATCCCAGAATCTTACACCCGATATAACATAATACTCCAATGATCACCGCTTCGATTCCCTGCCCGCTGATAAAGCTGGCAAAGGTATCACTGATCAAATGCATCAATTCCTTGAACAGATGATATCGTTTTTCATTCAATAAGGCTTTGCCGATACGATCTCCCTGCCTTATCAGCGTTTCTTTGGAAATAATCAGATACATGGCAATCAATATCGAAAAAACAACATTGGTGATCGAGCTGGCTATTATCGTAAGAATGCTGAACATCGCTGGTATGAGCGACTGCAAAGCACCTACGAACTGATTTCCCAATTCTCCCAAAGAATTGATAAAGCCGTCGATCAGATCATTGGACAGTCCCATATTTTCAAATAATATTTCAATAAATCTTTCAACTTCTGCGATATACGAATCAAAGTTATTGACCAATAACATGATATTATCAACGATTCTTGGCACGATGATCCAAATGATCAATGTGATGACGATAATGAAACACAGAAGGGTGATCAGCGCTGCTAATAATTTAGGCTTCCGGCCATCTTTTTTAGGCGGCAGCTTGCGCATGAAAAACTGCATCGGAATATTAAAGACAAAAGCAATACATACACCATAAATAAAAGGCTTTATCACTTCTAAAAAAGTCATCAGGGTGGCCCAAAGCCAGCTGTAATTCATCAATATGAACAGCATCAATACAATAATTCCTACCAGTATGAGCACTTCTTTAAAAGTAGCTTCCTTAACTTTTTTCTTAAAATTCATATCACTTACCTCAATTTGAATCCATTATAACCTTTTTGGTACATTTAAAATAGATATAAATGCCCAAAAGAAGCGTAAAAACAGATATTAGCTGCGATGTTGAAAGAAAACCGACAAAGCCTCGTTCATCATTTCGTAAAAATTCAATCATGAAACGTCCGATACTATAAACGATCAGATAAACGCTCAGCAAGGTACCGGTTCTTTTATTTTTTGAAGCTAAATAAAACAAAAAGCCTGCCAGCAAGAAATCAAAAGCACTGCTGATGAGCTGCGTCGGTATGAGAGCGACATGGTTAGGTGCAATCTGTGAATGATGAAAAGCGATCCCATACCATGCATCTGTCGGCTTGCCATAACAACAGCCTGCAAGAAAACAGCCGATCCTGCCAAACCCTTGCGCCCAGGCAAGCGATGGTACGAAGATTTCAAAATATTTCAAAAAAGAAAGACCCTTGAAACGACAATACTGATAACCGCCAAGCAAGGCGCCAAGAAGTCCGCCATAAATGACAAATCCATTTTCAAAGTCAAAAAGCAGGGCCGGATCTTTTGAAAAAGCATCATATTCAACGATGCAGTATAACAGCTTCCCACCGACGACACAGCCCAGCATACATACAAAAAACAGATTCAACAGCTCATCGATATTCAGATTCGCTTTTTCAGCTCTTTTTTCCGCAATCAGATAACCGCTGAAAAGGCCTATGGCAATCAACAGGCCATAGCTGTGAATGGTCAATGAACCAAACGTAATGAGATCATTGTACATAAATATTCTCCTCAATGACGTCTTCAACCGTCATACAGATATGATATTGGCCTCTGAAATCATTTAAAGATACTTTTGCGATCACATTCATTCCCTCATGGATCAAGGGGATCAGGGAGGAATTGAAGAAAAGATATTCAATGCCGCTTGAAGAAATGATTTTATAATATTTTCCGTTTGATAAAGAAATCTTTTTTTGTATCTGTATATTTTCGATATAAAAGAGGATTTCTTCAAAGCCGTTGCCAAAGGGTGCCAATTTCATATATTCCATCACTGTCTGAATCGAAAAAGCCTGTTCTGACGCCCATTCGCATTCGATCGTTTTATTTTCCTCATAGATCATTTCATGCGTTTCAATATAATGTTTTAATGCAGATAAATTCTCTTTCTTGATCGTGACACCGGCAGCCTGTGCATGTCCGCCAAATCGTTCAAAACCGTCAAAGGATGAAAAGTAACGTATCAGATCAAAACCTTCTACACTGCGCATGCTTCCTTTATATTCATTTTCCAGTTCGCTTAAGATAAGAAAAGGCCGATGATGGGCAGAAGCCATCTTGCTGGCAACCAAACCTACGATGCCTTCATGAAAATCACGATGGGCAATGATCTCAAAGGATGTGTGTTGTAATTCACCATTGGCGATCTTTTCCATGTCACTGCTCATTTCCTTGCGCAATTCATTGATCTTATTGATCTGCCGGGCTACATTTAAGATCGCATTCTGATCTTTCAAAAGAAGATAGCGGACAGCATTATTGACATTCACATGATCGCTTAAACGACCCATGCTGTTGATCTTAGGGATGATCGTGTAAGACATCATCTTCATGTTAAAAGTGTCCTGTGGCTTATTTTTGAGGGCGTGAAGGGCCGGCATGCACCCTTCATTCAGATATTCGATGCCCTTTCGAATAATATTTCTGTTTTCCCGAATAACCGGCATGCTGTCTGCAATGGTTGCCAAAGCAGCAAGAGCAACGATATCCTTATCATCGGGAATCAGACAGCGAGCAATCTGTAACGCCATACCGGCTCCACAGCAGTTATAAAAAGCATCATCTGCAAGAAAAGGATGAATGAAACAATCACAAACGATATCTTCCTTTTCAAAGGTATGATGATCACTGAGAATCAAACGCATATGATTTTCTCTGATAAACTTCATTGCCTCAACAGCACGTACACCGTTATCCACGGTAATGATATTCCGATATCCCTTTGCCAACGCTTTCTCAAGCACATCGACATGAAGACCATAACCTTCCTCGATCCTTTTCGGGATATAAAAGCCATAATCGATCTGACAGGCTTCAAACGCCTTACATAAAATGGCTGTGGCACAGATACCGTCACAATCATAATCGCCACAGATAAGGATCTTTTCATGCTTTTCCCTGATATCTTTCAATATCGACAGGCACAGTTCCATATTGGTACATGTCAAAGGATCGCTTAATTCATTCTTTTTTAATCGTTCAAGATCATCTGCCTGAAGATGATAATGAGAAAGGACGATCTCTCTCAGATCATCTGCATGTTCACAACGATGGATTTTTACTTCCATGCACGCTCACCTACCATGAATGCTCACCAATCAATGCATCCAGCTCATTTTCATCCATCTGAGAACCAAGAATGATGGCCTGACTTGACAAATATGCGACGATCTCACTCACGGTTATCTTAAATATATCATCTACCGCTTTTGAAAATGTTTTTGGCGGCTGATTTTTCCATACACTGCCATATAAGGTATCTCTTACATGCTGCTCGGTAATGCTTTTCAGATCACATCGCTGAAGCTGACTGGTTTTGATCGCAATCGCAAGCTCGATCTGATTATGCAGCTTTGAATCCATAAACTACTCACTCCAATCATAAGCATAATTATAAAACATATACTGCGAAAAGTGGAGTGAAAATTTGAAAAAAAAAATATTCTATGCAACGATCTCTCTTATTCTGCTTTCAACGATTGCGAAGATACTCTCATTTATCGTCCGTATCTATCTGGCCCGTACACTGTCACTCGAAGCCATGAATCTCTATTCCTTGGCCATGCCTACCCTTGTCTTTCTGATAGCCTTGGCCCAGATGGGGATCCCTACTGCCTTAAGCAAAGTGATCGCTCAAAGCGTTAATCCGCTCAATGGCATCTTATCCTCATTTATCCTGTCACTCATCAACAATTTGATCCTGATCACGCTTTTTCTGATCATGATTCCTTTTTTATCGACACATCTGTTTAAAGACATCCAGATATCCTCAATATTAAAAAGCATGGTCTTCATGATCCCGATGGTCACGCTCAGCGGTTTATGCAAGGCGATCCTTCAAGGAAAGCAGCATCATGCGATTGCCTGTGCTTCCCAGATCTTCGAAGAAGTCTTCCGGCTCATCTTTCTTATCATTGGCTTTTCGCTTTTTCTCAAGGATGCACGTTCATTGGCAACGACAGCCATGTTCAGCGTTTTTGTTGGTGAATGCGGTTCGACCCTTTTCATGTTAGCTTTTTTATTCATAAAAAAACATCCGCTCAAACGTCGTCAGCATGATTTGAAAAAAGAACATTTTTTAGAAATATTATCATTATCCGTTCCCATGACCAGTGCGCGTTTGATCGGCTCTTTGACCTATTTCCTAGAACCGATCATCTTCCTTGCCTTTGCCGATCCTGTTTTATTAAAAAATGCCTATGGTATCTTCAATGGCTATGTTTTGCCGCTGCTGACCATGCCCTCTTTTATCAGTGTCACCTTAGCCAGCGCCCTGTTGCCGACATTTGTGTATGAGAAAAAACATAATCATTTGGAAAAGGCCAAAAAGATCTTTTACATGATGTCTTTGATCTGCCTTTTGATCTCGTTGACCTGTGCGCTTACGACCTATTTCTTTCCAAGTGAGATCTTACAGCTTTTCTATAAGACAAAAGAAGGCAGCGCTTTTCTAAAAAACAGCTCCCTTCCTTTTATCTTCTATTCCCTTCAGCCGGTTTTAAGCAGCATTCTTCATGCTCTTGACCAAAGCAAAAAAGCCTTGATCGACACATTGCTTGGCTGTCTGCTCCGCTTGGCCATCCTTGCTTTGCTTACCCCTTTGCTGCAAGAAAATGCACTGATATTGGCGATCGTTGCCAGCATGCTGACAACGACCTTTCTTCATGCACTTAGAGTGTGCTGGTCCTTGAAAAAGCTAAGCTTGACTTCGAAATAAATGAGAAGCCTGATTTTGTTGCCATGCATAGAAACACATCCGCCACATCCGCAATTCCCTGCTGACGCATGGAGTGCATGATCTCATGGATATCAAAGCCGCTCATCTGCAGATGTTCGCGCTGAAGCTTGCCATCCTGTATCAGGGGAAAGGGATATTTGACCTTACAGTCATTCTTTTTTAACAGCGTTAATTTTCCATTTGTTTCCAAGATGCCAAAAGCAATTTCATGAATGCTTCCGATGCTGCATTCCCTTACTTGCATCATTAAATCATCGATATTATATCTTTCTTTCTTCATCGCCTGCTGGTCGATCAGACCATTTCGTATGAGAATGACCGGTTTTCCATCGATCAATGTGCGAAAGCCTTCAAATTTCATGATCAGAAAAGCAACGATGACCTGCAAGGCAGAAAGCGTAATTAAGGGAATCAATGTTTTTAAGATAGAATCGCTGTTTTCGGTCAGTGACAGTGCTAAAAGTTCAGACATGACAAGATAGATCACGATATCAAAGATGCTTAATTCACCAATCTCACGCTTGCCCATGCAACGCAAGGCAAAGATGATCATAAAATAAAAAAAGAAGCATTTGAAAATCAGATTAAAATATTCATTCATCATTTTCATCTCCATGGCATATTAGTAAGTGAGGTAGATCATGAAAAAAAATATCCGCTCGCTCCTGTTTACGCTTTTATGCTGTATTTTGCTTACACTTATAGTATCACTGATTCTTTCTTTTTTATACTTTCTGAATCTTTTTGTATCATCATTAGCTCTGATATCAAAAATATTTGGTTTTCTGGTTTTGATCATCTGCGGTTTCCTGTTAGGACGCAATATACGTGAAAAGACCTTCTTTTTTGCTTTAGGCTTTGCCTTGGCAGGCTTTCTTATCTGCTTTATCTTTGTTGAAAAAAGTGTCTTTGCCATTCTTTTATTAGCCGCTAAATGGCTCATCTTCATCATCGCCGCTCTATTTGCGAGAAGCATATGAAAAAAGAAGCTTAAAAAAGCTTCTGCTGATATTCTATACCTAAATGCTCATAAGCCTTTGCAGTAACGACACGACCGCGAGGCGTACGATTGATGAAACCGATCTGAAGCAGATAAGGCTCATAGACATCTTCAAGCGTCATCGCTTCTTCACCAATGCTGCTGGCAATGGCCTCCAGCCCCACAGGACCGCCTTTAAAGCGCTCTATGATACCTTTCAGATACTTATGGTCAACCAGATCAAGTCCCTTGGAATCGACATGCAGACGGTCCAATGCCATCTTAGCGATCTCAACGGAAACGACACCGTCATTCATGACCTGGGCAAAATCACGCACTCTGCGGAATAAACGATTTGCGATACGCGGTGTACCACGGCTTCGCAAAGCAATCTCATGGATCGCTTCATCATCGATTTCATTGCCCATGACCCGGCTCGTTCTTAAGATGATGCTGGAAAGCTCTTCGATATCATAATATTGAAGCTGGCTCACGATACCGAAGCGGTCCCGTAACGGTGCAGAAAGATCACCGGCACGCGTCGTAGCCCCTACCAAGGTAAAAGGCGGCAGGCTCAATCGGACCGTACGTGTCGTCGCTTCTTTTCCTACGATGATATCAATACAGAAATCCTCCATCGCCGGATATAAGATTTCTTCGACCTGGCTTGGAAGACGATGGATCTCATCGATAAACAGCACATCACCCGGTTCCAGCGAAGAGAGGATGGCGGCCAGATCGCCTCCCTTTTCAATTGAAGGGCCGCTGGCAGTTTTTATATGCGTGCCCATCTCATTGGCCAGGATATAAGAAAGCGTTGTTTTTCCAAGACCCGGAGGGCCATATAAAAGCACATGGTCCAAAGCCTCATTACGTGCCTTGGCAGCCTTTACGAAGATACGCATGTTCTCTTTTAATTCCTTTTGTCCCACATAATCATCCAAACGCTGCGGACGCAAGGAAGCATCATCCTCATAATTCATCGTTTCAGCTTGTAGTATTCTCTCACTCATGTCTAATACCTCTTCAACAGATAAGAAAGCGCCATACGCATCGCTTCATCTGTATTTTTATAATTACTTTTAGCCACTTCACGAAGCACCGATTTGATTTCCTGTTCACGATAACCCAAAGCAATCAAAGCATCATGAGCATCCTGAAGGTTCTGATCGATCCGTTCCTTGGCATCATCCTTCACGGATACCAGCTTGCCTTTCAGATCTAAAACGATCTGCTGGGCCGTTTTAGCGCCTATGCCGGGACAGCTCTTTAAAAATGTCAGATCGCCCTGCTCGATCGCTTCCACGATTCTCGAAACCTGTCCCATCGAAAGCATGTTCATGGCACTTTTGCACCCCAAACCCTTGACCTCGATCAGACGCAAAAAAAGCTCATAGGTTTCATGCTCCTTAAAACCATATAAGGCAAGAGCATCCTCACGTACATATTGATACGTATATAAAAGTACCTCACTGCCAATTGCATACTGCTTAGGATCAGGGGTAAATATCTGATAGCCGATCCCATGATTTTCAAGGATCAACGCATCATTGGTACTGCCGTACACGCTTCCCTTTACAAAAGCGATCATATCAAACCCTCCTTTACATCAATCTGAATCAAGCAATTCCTGAAATGAATGGATCGTTTTCTCACAGATCCGTTTCATCTCATCCTGATCATGGCTCCACATATCATCTAAAATACCAACAACATTAAAATGTGCCTTATGTGCCGACAAAGCCGCTGAAGCTACATCCTCGAACACTACGCATTCTTCAGGCAAAAGTCCCAGTCTTTCAGCACATAATTCATATATTTTAGGATTTTCCTTATTGTAACCGACTTCATTGGTCGTTATAACATCTTCCATGAAGTCATAAAGTCCCGTACGCTTTAAAGCTGCCACCGCACTCTCCTTATGACAAGAAGTAGCGATGATACACTTACCGATCGAAGCACACCTTTGAACAAACTCATAGGCATACGGCTTCAGGGGAAGCTCATTCTGATATGCGGCATGCGACATATCCTTCCAATCCTGCTGGATCTGTTCGGCCTGTTTATTCACGCCCAATACATCCTTGAAATAATATGAGCATTCCACATAAGTCAATCGCTTGATCGCATCCGTATATTCTCTTTTATATTCAATACCATGCATCGCCATATATTTTTTATCAATATCAAGCCAAAGGCCCAACGAATCCAAAAGCGTACCATCTAAATCAAAAATAAAGCCCTTCATTCTTTTATCTCCAATCCGACAGGTGCATGATCACTGCCTAACACATCCGTATAAATTTTAGAATCGATGATCTTATCCTTCAAGATCTCACTGACGATAAAATAATCGATCCGCCATCCGGCATTTTTTTCTCTTGCCTTAAAGCGATAGCTCCACCATGAATATTCGACCTTATCCGGATACAAATAACGATATGTATCTATAAAGCCGCTATCCAATAATTCGCTCATCTTCGCACGCTCCTGATCGCTGAAACCTGCATTCATGCGATTTGTCTTTGGATTTTTTAAATCGATTTCCTCATGTGCCACATTCAAGTCACCACATAAAATAACCGGTTTATGCTCTTCTAACTTCTTCAAAAACGCACGGAAATCATCTTCCCACTGCATACGGTAATCAAGACGGACAAGTCCATCCTTGCTGTTAGGCGTGTAACAGTTGACAAGATAAAATTTATCATATTCACAACACAGCACTCGTCCCTCCTGATCATGCTCCTCGATACCTATTCCCTTTCTTACCGACAAAGGCTTGATCTTGGAAAAAGTAATGACCCCGGAATAACCCTTCTTTTGTGCACTATTCATATAGATATGATAATCCGGCAAATCAAAATCCAGCTGTCCTTCCTGCATCTTGCTTTCCTGAATACAAAAAACATCTGCATTTTCCTTTAAGAAAAAATCATAAAACCCTTTATTCACACAGGCACGTATGCCATTCACATTCCACGATATAAGCTTCATCCTATTCTCCTATTCTTATTTCTTCAAATATATCTGTTTCAGCTTCCTTCGTACATCCGAAAAAATCAACCTTTTGATCAAAACAGCTTTCAAAGCGAAAAAGAAGATCTTTTCTGATCAGCTTAAAAGCCTGATCGATATCTGCCCAGCAATAATCATCATGCTCATCAGAAAGGACCACCTCTTTATGATCACACCCACACACAAAATCAAAGACAATTGAAGGTAAGATCCTTTGGACACCGTTATAGCCCTTCCGGGCATTTGTAATGGAGGTAACGCAGCTTAGATATCTGATATCTACACAAAGACCACATTCCTCTTGAACCTCTCTTTTCAGACCAGCTATGAGCGTTTCTCCGTTTTCGATGATACCTCCCGGTGTTTCCCAGCCTTTTTTGGGATTGTGTATGAGCAAAAGCTGCTGTTTATTAAAAATAAAGGCTGCCGCACTGACGGTATGACTTGCTAATTCCATATGGATAATAGTATCATTTTATCGCTTTCTTTTCAATCAAAACAAATTTCAAAAAAAAGACAGCCACGCTGTCTTACTCTACGAATGCAAATTCTACGTTGCACAAAATGATGATATCGCCATCCTTGCATCCGGCATCACGCAGTGCCTGATCAACGCCCATGATACGCATCTTACGGGCAAAGCGCTGATCGGCTTCCTCAGAATTAAAGCGAGTTGCATGGAAGGCCTTTTCTATCTCATCACCCACTAATTCCCAACGGCCATTGCCAAGGTTTTTGATCTCAAATGCAGGCTTTGGTTCCTCAAACTTATAGAGAACACCCTGCGTTACTTCCTGATGATTTTCATCCAGGATCAGGAAAGGATCTGTCTGATCCAATAAATCAGCAGCCCGATACAATACAGGCTCCAGTCCTTCATCAATGATCGTTGTCGTTTCAAAGACCTCTATATCCGGATAAGCTTCTTTAAACCGTTTCAGATTTTCGCCGGCTCCTTCCAGATCCATCTTATTGGCAACGACGATCTGTGGTCTTTCTAAAAGACGATATTGGTAATTTGCCAGTTCCTGATTGATGATCCGGTAATCTTCTACCGGATCACGGCCATCATTCGCACCCATATCGATCACATGGATGATGACACGGCAACGCTCGATATGGCGTAAAAACTCATAACCAAGACCCTTGCCCTGTGAAGCCCCTTCGATCAATCCCGGAAGATCGGCCATCACAAAGCTGCGGCCATCCGGTACCTGTACCATGCCCAGATTTGGCTTCAAGGTCGTAAAATGATACTCGGCAATCTCCGGGCGAGCAGCACTGACAACTGATAAAAGCGTACTCTTGCCTACGCTTGGAAAGCCAACCAAGCCAACATCCGCTAATACCTTTAATTCAACGATGACATCTCTTTCATCGCCAAATTCGCCCATCTCACAATATTCAGGGGCAGAATTAACGCTACTTTTGAAATGAAAGTTTCCACGGCCGCCTTTACCTCCCGCACAAATGACCGCTTTTTGATCCTTACGTGTCAGATCTGCCAGAATGGCACCGCTCTTTTCATCCTTGATGATCGTTCCTAAAGGAACCTTCACAATGACGTCTTTACCATTTGCCCCATGCATTTTCTTGGGCTTTCCTTTTTCACCATCTCCGGCAGCTACTTTTTTTGAATAACGCAGATCTAAAAGAGTAAACTTTCCAGTGTCCGTTTCAAAGATGACACTGCCGCCCTTACCGCCATCTCCGCCACTGGGACCACCCAGCGGGACATATTTTTCACGACGAAAAGCTACGATCCCATCGCCGCCTTTTCCTGCTTTACAGTGAATCTTAACTCGATCGACAAACATGCTACGCCTCCTTTAGAAAAAGAAAATCTCCATGACGGAGATTTTTAAGCCTGTGGATAAACAGATACCTGTGTCTTCTTCTTACCTAATCTTTCATAACGAACGATACCGCTTGCCTTCGCAAACAACGTATCGTCACCGCCACGTCCAACATTTAAGCCCGGATGAATCTTAGTTCCGCGCTGACGATAGATAATAGAACCACAGTTAGTAAATTGTCCATCAGCTTTCTTGGCACCTAAACGTTTAGAATGAGAATCACGTCCGTTCTTTGTTGATCCTACTCCCTTTTTAGAAGCAAAGAATTGAATATCTAATACGAATCTCATGATGACACCTCCTGTTTTATTTCAATATATGATGAATACTGCTCTTCGATCGTTGCCAGCTGGATCAGCATCGTCTGTAAGATCAGCTGACATTTCTCATCGAGAAGATTCAAGACTTCGATCACGATTTGTTGACTTACTTGAAGATCAACGCTCTTTGAAGCCAATTTATCCAATGCATTTAATGTTCCAAAGACAATTGAAGAAACCCCGGCACATACCAGATCTTCACCCTTCCGGGCACTTCCGGCATGACCGCTCACCGTTATTTTCTTGATTGCTTCATTCTTTGAAACAACACAGACCCGGACCATCTTAACCTTCGATAGCTTCTACAGTTAATTTTGTATATGGCTGTCTGTGACCCTGTTTACGGTGGCTGCTTCCGTTTTTACATTTGTACTTGAAGATGATGATCTTCTTTCCTTTACCTTGTTTTTCAACCTTTGCTACAACCTTAGCACCCTTAACATAAGGAGTACCTACCTTCGTTGTTCTGTTTGAATAACAAACCACCTTGTCAAATTCAACTGTATCTCCTTCGTTAACATCTAACTTTTCTACGAAGATCGTTGAACCAACTTCACATTTTACTTGCTTTCCGCCAGTTTCAATAATTGCGTACATCGTTGCACCTCCTTCTATCTTTGACTCGCCAAATGAGGGGACCATCGTCTTAACCCTTTTATGAGCGGTTGTACCCAAATAAGGGAAACAACATCCGTATATTACCATAAAGGCACTCAAGAGTCAACAAAATTCGAAAAAAAGCCTTTAAACAAGCATGTTTTTTAAACAATGACAGAAATGACTAATAAATATCATCCTCTTTAAATAATTCACTATCCATATTCTGTTCAACTGCCGGCAGATCCGGAAGCTCTTTTAAGCTTTCAAGCTTAAAGGCATCCATGAACTCCTCTGTTACCTCATAAAGAAAAGGACGTCCCGGACCATCTGTACGGCCACATTCCCGAATCAGGTTTCTGGCCAGCAGCTTACGGATCATCATATCACAATTGACCCCTCGAATTTCTTCGATCTCAATACGTGTCAGCGGCTGTTTATAAGCAATGATCGCCAGTGTTTCCAAAGCTGCCTGGGAAAGCGTAGCCATCTTGCTGCTTGAAAAAAGTGCTTCAGCCGCTTCATGGATCTTCTCCTTCGAAATAAACTTATAGCGTCCGCCATAATTCACACATTCAAAACCATGATACTCCTTGCAATACTCATCCATGATATCCTTGATCAGCTCCAAGACATCTTTTTCCATCATATTACAAGAAGCAGCCAGCTGTTCAAGCGTACATCCTTCATCACCGCTCAAAAAAATCAATCCTTCGATCACGCTGCATCTCTCATCCATCATCTTCCACTCCTTTTACGATCCAGATCTCATCCTCTTCATCAATGATATAAGAAATGATCTGGAATTTGATCATATCTAAAATAGCCATAAACGTAACGATGACCATCTGTTTGCTGGTACAATCGCTGCAAAGCTCTGTAAAACTCATCGTACCTTTAAAACCATCCAACCGCTCTTCAATCTGTTCCCTGCGCTCATCAACACTTAATTCCTTCACCGTCATCTTGGTTTCAAGCGGGTGATTCAAAGCTAAACGGCGCAGCACCTTATTCATGGCCTTCATCAGATCATAAGGACTGCCGCTGAGCTTTTCTTCTTTTACCACGCTCATCCACTGCTGTGTTTCATTGCTTAAAGGTTTTGTATAAGAAAGCTGACGTTCTTCATATAATGGTTTTAATGACTCGCTCGCTTCTTTATAACGCTGATATTCAAGAAGCCGTTTCACCAGTTTGTCACGATGATCTTCTTCATATTCTTCTTTGATCTCTACTTTTTCTTTCGGTAAAAGCTTTTTGCTTTTATATTCCAAAAGACCTGCCAATTCAGTTAAGAATTCACTGGCAATATCAAGATGCATCTCTTCCATCTGATTCAGATATGCCAAATATTGCTCACTTAAAACATCCATATCCAGATCAAAAAGATCCAGCTTATTTTCTTTGATCAAATGATACATCAGATCCAACGGACCTTCAAATTCTGAAATCGTAACTGAAAAATGCATAGAAATCCTCCAACTATGATATTATATCATAATATCTTTGATAAAAACATGCTTTATCTTTTTCAAATATACCTATATACTATATGTAGGTAAACTATGTCCTTCATTACTGTCTTATTACAAAAAGGATGGAGAGATTAATCATAATAAAATAAACAAAAAAAATATGAAAAAAAACAGCTAAAACATTAAGATGTGTATCTTCTGCTGGAAAAACTGCCTTTATTAGTTCATTTCAAATAACTGCAACCGCTTTAGCTGGAGGAAAAGTTTCTGTGTCTGCATTTGAAGGTATGTATTCTCATTAAAACTTAGCTTCAGTGGTAATATCGGTATAACCGTGGGACCAAATTCCAGTGTTTCATCCAGTTTATCTGTATCAGGTTCACTAACGGCAAATTTTGAAAAAATGAATCACGTATATATACCCAGAAATTTATAAATACTAAATCGTTCTAAAATTCTATAAAAAGCTGGAAAGGGGTATGAGCATGTTTAAATTTATTAAAAAACGTCTGATATTAGATAAGAAATCTAGTAAATTGTTTGATTTATTATTGATCGGATTCACGATTGGTATCATAAACTTTATTTTATCAGCTTCCTTTTCTAATTATTTATTTAACAGTTTTAAAATTTCACTCATATCCTATACTGATATAAGTCTGCTAACTGCATTGGCATCTATGCTTTATTTGTATTATTTAGATGAATTACCTGCTTTATCTTCATTGATTGATGATGAAAATATAAAAATTATAATTAAAGGTATTTTATGGTCAATACTTATTGGTCTGATTGTAGCATCTGTTTCTCTTCTCAGTAATCTTTTGCTTCAAGAAATATCTAAGAGCGAAGCACCGCCGATCTTTGTCTTTGAAGTATATCCACCATGTTTTCTTCTTGTTTCTCTTTGTTATATATCTAAACATATACAGTCAAGCAATCAGAAAAAAGATAGAAATTTAAAATATTCGCTGTTCTTTTTAATCATTGGATTTGCCGGCATGCTTTTACGTCTTTTCCTTTTAAATGATGTTTATTTTGGTGGAGAACTTGTGACGATATTTGGTGCCTTTCCTTTTATCATTCACTTGTTTACATATTTTATTTCACCATTGCTTGTCATAGTCGGACTTATCAGGATTTTATTTTCGAAAAACCAAAATAGAAGAAACTGATCCTTAAAAATGCTTTACTATGATTTAATATAAAGAGATGATACATATGAAATTCATATATCATCTCTTTTTCTATCTGTTAATCTACGATCTTACCCGGATTTAAGATGAACCGGGGATCAAAGACCTGTTTGATTTTTCTCATCAATTGAATTTGAGTTTCACCTACAGATTCTTCTAAATATTTCTTTTTCGCATGACCGATTCCATGTTCACCGGAAACTTGTCCATTTAATTCTCTTGCCTTTGCATAAAAGCCATCCATGACTTCATGAACGACACGCGTCCAGGTTGCATCATCCATGTCATCTTTACAAATATATACGTGAAGGTTGCCATCACCTGCATGTCCAAAGCTGCGAATACGCACATGATATTTCTTTGAACATTCTCTTGTATATTCTACAAATTCAACGACCTTGTCAAGGTTCAAGACAACATCACATTCATCCATTTCAGTCGTTGAGTTTTTGATGGCTTCAAGAAAAGCACCTCTGGCATTCCAAATAGCTTCCTGTCTTTCTTCAGTATCAGATAAGAATACATCTAAGGCCTTGTTTTTCATAGCTGTTTCAGAGGCTCTATCCAACATAGATTCAATTTGTGCTTGTGAATTTCCGCTATATGAAACGATCAGATATGCCGGATAATTGCGATTTGGAAATTCCTTTCCTAAATATTCCTGGGCATCATCCAAGACTTCTTTTTCCATAAATTCGATTGTTGTCGCTACATCAGGCAATTTCATGATTTCAGGAACGGTTTTTAATGCAGCTGACAAAGAATCAAACGGGATCAACAAGCTAGTCATCTTCTTTGGAGAAGGCAGGATCTTCATCGTAATACGGGTTACGATCCCAAGTGTTCCTTCCGAACCGATCATAAGATGCAGCAAGCTGTATCCACTGCTGTTTTTTGCTACCTTACCGCCTAATTCCAGGATTTCTCCTTCCGGTGTTACAACCTGCATGCCACGTACATAATCACGGGTAACGCCATATTTCACGGCCCGCATGCCACCGGCATTGGTCATCACATTTCCGCCGACCGTAGCACTTTTTTCACCCGGATCAGGAGCATATAAAAATCCGGCATTCTTTACGACTTCTTGCACTTCCATCAATAATACTCCCGGCTCCAAGGTCACGCTCATGGTATCCGGATCAATTTCCAGGATATGATTCATCAAGGAAGTGTTGACAACGATACCGCCTTCTAAAGGCACACAGCCGCCGCACAAACCGGTTCCGGCTCCTCGAGGTGTTACCGCAATATTCTTTTCAGAAGCATATTTCATGATCTTGGCTGCTTCCTGGGCATTTTTTATCTGAATGACAACCTCGGGTTTCCTTTTCCCGTATATCATCATTTCATCATGAGAATAATCAGGATGAATGTCATCATTCACAAAGATACGATCCTCAGAAACAAAGCTTCTTAAAACTTCAAGATCCTTTTCATCAACTTTCTTATAAGGCTTCATGATTTACCCTCCTTAATTTTCGCAATAAGCTTAGGTATCAACGTATAAATATCATCTACAACCGCATAATGTGCCAGATCAAAGATCGGTGCATGAGGATCCTTGTTGATGGCAATGATCATCTCACTGTCTTTCATCCCTGCCGTAAATTGAATAGCACCGCTGACACCACATGTGATGATTAATTTAGGCTTGACGGTACGTCCTGATAATCCGATTTGCTGATTGACATGTCCCAATCCCTTTTCAACCATTGGACGAGTCACTGCAACGGAAGCATTTAAAAGCGATGCAAATTCACGAATCATTTTCATTCCTTTTTCATCCTTGATCGCTGAGCCGGCAACAACTAAGCTTTCAGCTTCTTCTATGCTTGAAACCTTGGCCTTTTTTTCTACTTTAAGAATTTCAATATCTGATTTTTTTATTTCATCACTGACCTTACATTCAATGATCTTTCCTTGCGGCTTTCTTAACCTCTCAGAAGCATTCATGACCTTATATCGTACGGTCGCAAATTGCGGACGACATCTCGTGTTAATGATCTGGGCCATGATATTTCCACCAAAGGCCGGACGGATTTGGATCAAATCGGTATTTTCACGCATTTCAAGTGAAGTACAATCTGCTGTCAAACCTGTTTGGAAACGGACAGCCACCCGCGGAGCCAGTGAGCGTCCTGTTATCGTTGCACCCACAAGACATACAGAGGGTTTCATTCGATGAATACAGTCCTCAAAAACATTGGCATAGCTATCGACACGAAATATTTCCAAGCTGTCATCTTCATATAAATAAACCCTATCTACACCGCTATATAATAGTTCTTCCGCAAGCTTCTTGATATTTTTACCGGCCATCAAGGCTGCAACCTTCATATGAACGGGCCTGGCTAATTCAAGTGCTTTTCCGATCAATTCGTAACTGATAGGATGAATCATTTTATGATCATGTTCGATATATACCAAAATATCCTGCCATTGGCTTTTATCCACTTCAGCTTTCTGCTCTTCCTCTATATGAATCGCATTTACGGGACAATTTTTTACACAGATACGGCACATCTTACATGCCGCATTGATCTCTACTTTTCCATCGACCATCGACATGGCAGCAAAAGGACATTGTGCTACACATAACCCGCACTGAATACACGTATCATGATTAATTACCAATTGTGCCATGTTTCTTTCCTCCTTCGAACACTTTTAACTCTAAAAGCTTATCATATAATGCAGATGCATTTTCTTCACTCGTGCCTTCCAAGCGTACAGATTCTAAATCATAGGATGGCTCAAAGATCTTCTCTACTTGGGTAGGTGAACCGCTTAATCCATATCGCCGGATATCACGACATTCACAATCATCCATCGTTAATAAATGAATATCTTTCTTTTTTGCCTCCTTCATCTTAAGATATGAAGGCAGCCCCGGTTCAAAGATACCTTTTTCGACAGTCAGAAGACATGGATAATTCAAACGTACCTCAGCCACGCTGTCCATCATTTCCTGCAGAACCGTAATTCCCATTTCATCAGCATCGATCAGCTTCCGCACCCAACTGACATGAGGAATTTTCAGCACTTCTCCAATCGCAGGACCTACCTGAGCCGTATCCCCGTCAGTCGTCTGCTTACCGCACAAAATCAGATCGACATGGCCCATCGTTTTAATTCCCTGTGCCAGAGTAAAGGATGTTGCCAGAACATCTGCCCCGGCAAAACGGCGGTCGCTCATCAGCCATGCATCATCAGCACCTAAGGCCATGGACTCATATAAAACAGCCTTTGCCGAATCGGGTCCCATCGTGATCACATAAATTTCAGCTTGTGTTTTTTCCTTGATACGAAAAGCAGTTTCTAGTGCATATAAGTCATATGGATTCATTTTCGTGTCAATGCCCTGACGGATAAGGACGCCTGTTTCAGGATCTACTTGTACCTTTTGAGTATCCGGTACCTGTTTGACACATACCACTATTTTCATAATTCTCCTCCTTACCAAATCAACGTCTTTATGAAACAATTATAACTATTATAGCACTAAATCCGATAAGGTGAAACCGTTTTCAAGCCAAAACATTGTGAAATAATTTATAAATGCCTGTCCATCCATCAATGGTCATCATGATGCTCAGATATAAATAAATGACAGCACAATTGCTCATGCTGCCTAAGCTTTTTTCTCTTGTTAATCTATTTTGTATAGATATTGGTATCTACGATCATACGCTTCAATTCTTTGATATCAAAAGGAAATAAAGGATAAAGATATGGAAGCTTAAACGTACGTGTTGTCAGAAGCAATAAAAAATGAATGAGCAGGCCGATACAAAAGCCGGTTATTTGAAAGGCCAATGACAGCATCGTCAGCATGATACGCATGATCTTATTCGCCAGTGCCACTTCATAGGATGGAGTTAAAAAATTACCCAGATTGCTTAATGCGACAAGCAATAGGATCTCTTTCGTATAAGCTCCCATTTCAATTCCAAAATCACCTAGGACAAAGACAACCAGAAAGCCCATCATGCTGTTGATCAAATTAGGTGCATACAGAAAGGACTGACGGATCCATTCGATCAAAAGCTCACAGATCAAGACCTGAAAGGCGATAAATCCGATATTACGGCTTTCTGCCGGAAGCTGTAAGAAGGAATGGGGACTTAGCATGCATACGATGATGAAAGGCAAAAGATAGATGCTCATAAAGACACCTAAATAACGGATCAACCGTGTAAAAAATGAAACGATCGGCGTTTGGGTATATTCCTCGATCTGTGAAAGCTGTTCAAAAAAAGTAGTCGGCAGGATCATGGCACTTGGCATGTTATCTACCAAAATGATGATATGTCCTTGAAGCAGATGTATCGCACAGATATCGGGACGTTCGGAATAACGTACATGGGGATAGGGATTTAGCGTTTTGCCATATAGCACTTCAACAAGATTACGTTCATTATTGATTTCAATGTTTTGATTAAGCATCATTCGTTTTTGTATATCCCCAAGAAGCCGGTGATCTGCCTTATCATCCATATAACAGACAGCAATATCATTTTGAGTCATCCTGCCTTCCTGTGTCAGCTCGATCTTTAGCTTTTCGCTTCTGATACGACGGCGAATGAGTCCTACATTAAAAAGGATATTTTCGCTGAAGGAATCATGACTGCCGCGAATGCTTTTTTCAATATTCGGATTTTCGATCCCCCGATTTGGATAAGCACGTGTTTCTAAAGCATAGACTTCATCTTGAATACATACCAGACATTGTCCGCTCATCAATAAAAAAACAGCTTTAGAATAGTCGTCAATCTTTTCAGAAGAACCATTGAAAAAACATAACGGATCCTGATCTTCACTAAATAGAAAGCCTTCGATGATGGAAGTAATTGAACTTGTTGATGTCAGTGAGGAAAGAAACATCATGAAGACGCTTTGATGATTCAGGATGACCTCATGCTTGACGATATCAAAGGATTCAAGATTTTTTAATCGTTCAATCATGGGCTTTAAAGAAAATGGCTACCCAGAAAGCCATAAAGATCGCAAAGCTGATTCCGCTGGCAGTCTTATCAAATAAACCTGTTAGGATACCGATCCAGCCTTCATTCTGAGCGGCACTGAGTGAAGCATGCGTCAGTGAATGACCAAATGAGAGAATCGGCAATGTGGCTCCGATACCACAGATGCGGATCAGAAAATCATAAACGTTTAAGCATTCCAGCAATGAACCGATAACTACAAATAAGGAGGTGATGTGGCCGGGAGTCAGCTTTGTATTATCATAGATCATTTGACCGGCCAAGGCACATCCACCGCAAAATAAGAATCCGTATAAATAAGTCATGCTAGCTCCTTTCAATGCAAATGGCATGGGCAACGCTTGGGATTGAAAGCTTTTGCTGAGTCAAAAAAACATTATGCAAAGAACCGGTCGCTACCAATAAGATTCTCTTCATCTTCTTGCTTCTTAGATCTTTGAATAGCTTTCCTAGTAAAACAGCCATGGAACATCCGCATCCGCTGCCGCCGCAAAAGACATCCTGATGATTGATATCATAGATCATGATGCCACAGTCATTCAGCTTATTTTCTAACTGAAATCGGGCTTTTTCGATCATTTCGGACAGCATTGCATAACCAATCTTTCCCAGATCCCCGCTAACGATCAGATCATAATCATCAAAGGTGCGCCCCAGATCTTCAAAATGAGTCATGATCGTCTGATAAGCTGCCGGTGCCATGGCCTTTCCCATATCATTGACATCGCTAAACTGCCAGTCGACGACACTGCCGATCGTAAAAGAGGTAACCTTAAGGTCAGAAAATTCATTACTTAACAAAACTGCACCGCTGGCAGTAACCGTCGATGTCGAACATTCTTTTTTCTGTACACCGTATTCATTCGGGTATCGAAACTGACGTTCCGCAGCCTGTGTATGAGAGCTTGTAAAAGCAAGGACATGCTTCATATGCAGATGTTCTACTGCCATCGCCGCATGACCGATCGTCAATGCCGAATTGGAACAGGCACCATAGAGTCCTACAAAGGGAGCTTTCAATTCACTTGCTAAATAATGGGTGCAAAGCTGGTTGATCAAATCTCCGGCATAGATCAGATCCACCGTTTCAGCCTTTCCTTTTTTCAGACATTTATCTACACATAGACGATTCATTTCTATTTCTGCTTGTTCAAAGGAAGGCTGATTCAAATAGGGATCACAGGTATAATCATCAAAATAAGAACCTAAGGGTCCTTCTTTTTCTAATTTTCCGACAATGACATTTTCACTTTTCACATAGACATTCTTAAATTGCAGCGTCGTCATAACATTCTTACCCAATAGGTGATCAAAGAAAAGATGATCGCACTGACAATTCCATAAGTAATGACCGAGCCTGCCAGCTTGAACATATTGCTTCCGATACCATAAATCAATCCTTCCCGTTTACATTCCAGCGCTGAGCTGGAGAGTGCGTTTGAAAATCCTGTAATAGGAATGAAAAGTCCTGCTCCGGCATATTTCGCAAGCTTGTCATAAATTCCCATGCCGGTAAGTATCGCGGCGATGAATATAAAGAATAAGATCGTTAAGATACCGGCATTTTCTTTAGAAAAATATATCATCAGCCAGTCGTTCAAAAGCTGACCGGATACTGCCAGCATCCCTGCACTGATAAAGGCTATCAATGCTTTTCTTGCCTTGTGGTCATTCACCTGATGGCGTGAACTGATTTCATGCAATTCTTTTTGATTCATAAAAAATCCTCCTTTTCATTAGTATGAACAGGAGGATTTGATTAAATCATTTTATCTTTCAGTTTTTGCAGAATACCTTTCTCAGCTCTGGAAATCTGTACCTGTGTACAGTTAAGACGTTTGGCCACCTCACTCTGGCGGAATCCCAAGGTGTAACGGAAATAAAGGATGAGCTTTTCTTTTTTGCTAAGAAAGCTGATTTCATGATTTAAGCCTAATATAAGGACCTCATCTTTTACCACATCCGCAAGCTGATCATTAAGGGTGATCGTCTTTCCATCACTTTCAGTGATCTGTTCATCAATGCTGGAAATATGCTGATGGGCATCAAAGGCAATATAGACCTCTTCAATGCTGCATGCACAGGCAGCGGCGATCTGCTCATAAGTAGGCTCACTGTTCAGCTCATGTATCAGCCTTTCCCTTTGCGCAAGCATACGGATATAATTCTCCTTGATCGAACGCGAAATGCGGATCGAACCATCGTCACGGAAAGAACGCTTGATCTCTCCTAAGATGATCGGAATCGCATAGGTAGAAAACTGGACATCCTTGGAAAGATCAAAGTGATTGAGTGCCTTCATCAGACCAACGATACCGATCTGGAAAAGATCCTCACGATTTCCTTTATATAAGAATCTCTGAATACATGAATAAACCAATCCCTGATTTTTTAATACGAAGTATTCCTTCGCTTCTTCATCATTTTCTTGAATGATGCGTATCAGCTCAAGATTACTTAGATTTTTGTAGCTGTTTCTGGACGACAACGCTCGTACCCTCTTTCAGACGTGAAATCACATCAAAGCTATCTGAGAAGGTTTGCATGATCGTCATCCCCATCCCGCTTCTTTCAAGCTCAGCCTTACTTGTATATAGAGGCTCCATCGCCTGCCTGATATCTTCAATGCCATTTCCCGAATCACTGATGATCATTGTCACACAGCCATTATCATCATAGCCGATTTCCAGCTTCACAAGCTTATTGGGATTTGAATCATATCCATGAAGGATGGCATTGGTCACCGCTTCGGAAACGATCGTCTTGATCTCCATCATCTCCTCGATCGTTGGATTGAGGGGAGAAAGAAAAGCACAGGCCGTGATCCTCGCAAATGATTCATTTTCCATACGGCTTTTAAATTTTAATGTTACTTTATTCATAAGCAAGCCTCTTCCTTGATCAGATGAAAAAGTCCCGACATGGCAAATATCACCCGATGATGCTGATTCAAGCCTCTTAATACTAACTCACACTGATTCGATGCACACTGCTTGTAGCGTGCAAGCACAAAACCGATACCTGTACTATCCACAAAGCTGACATCAGTAAAGTCCAGAATGACCTTTGCCGGATGCACTGAATCGATCAAACGAATACATTCTTCTTTGATCAGCGAAATCTGATAATCATCTACATCTTCATTTAAATAAAAAGTCAACACATCTTTTTTCTTTTCAACGCGCATAACTCATTCCTTTCGGATTCATTTTATCACGTTATGAAACAAATGTGGTGACTTGCGACAAACTAAGTCAAAACTCGCCAAAAAGACATCTGAAAATAATCCAAAAACTGCATCTTGGAAACGCTCTGTGCCACACCGATATCAACGATACTTTCACTTTGATTATCATAGATGATCCTTACTTCACCGATCTTCTCTTGAGCATCTAACGGCAGATCAAAGCGTGTCTGTGTAAATATCTGTGAAGTCACATCTACCTTTTCATCCTTATTCAAAACAACACCTACATCATTCAAATAAATCAGATCAACCTCATGCGGCAGCCCGACCTCAAAGGTATGACGCTGATATACCTCATTCTTCTTGAAAATAGGCTGATAGATAACCTTAGAAAAACCAACGTTGATCATTTCCATCACTTCCGCATTTCTCGTTTTAGAATCCGGTTCCTTCATCACCACACCGATCAAACGTAAATCATCCTTTTTGGCCGTAACTGTAATACAGCTTAATGCTTCCTGGGTAAAACCGGTTTTCAAGCCATCGACACCTTCTACATGTTTGACAAGCTTATTGGTATTGACCAGCCAGAACGGATTGGCACTATCCTCACGAATATAGGCATCATAGGTAGAAGTAATGGAAAGAAGCTCCTCCTTTCCCACTTCGATCAGCTTTTTGGCGATCAATGCCATATCCTTGGCACATGAATAATGATTTTCATCATGCAATCCCGTCGTATTTTCAAAATGTGTATTGACTAAATTCAATTCACTGCCTTTTTCATTCATCCTGGCAACAAATTCAGATACGCTGCCACTGATCCTTTCCGCAAGTGCCACCATCGCATCATTTGCACTTGAAATACAAACTGCTTTTAAAAGATCCCTGACGCTCATCTGTTCATTAGGCTGCAAGAAAACCTGGCTGCCTCCCATGCTGGCAGCATTTGTTGATATGCTCAAGATCTCCTCTGACTTTAAAGAACCATTATTGAGGGCTTCATAAACAAGGATCAAGCTCATCATCTTTGTCATGCTGGCAGGAAAAAGCTTTTCTTCACCATTCTTATCGTAAAGCACCTTTCCTGTTGTCGCCTCAATAAGATAAGCACTTTGGGCATGAGCCGCCAGCTCTTCTTCACCATGAACATTTTGTGTAAAACAAAAAAAGCATAAAAATAAGAGAACTACTTTTTTCATAAACCACCTCATCCTATTTTATGAGGCAATGAGAAAAGTTAGACATCGATCGAAGAACTCTTTCTTATCAGAAAAAGAAAGATGACACGCAAGACCCCCAAGCTTAATACACTGAAAAGAGTCAGGATATCTGCATATCGTGCACTTACCTGTTTAAATATTTTATGTGACAGAAAACAATCTAAGACAAAGCCGCATAGCAGTAATAAAAGAAATACTACGAACAAAACTGCATGAAAGCTTTGAAAATGATAAAAATAGAAACCTAGCAATATGATCAAACAATTATTCAATGCCAGTATCCCACCAAGCCTGTTTGAATGGGCTGCTTTTCCCAAAAGATATTTATTATAAAAGGGGATCCATGCCTGCCAATATCCGCTGTCATGGGCATTTTTATAAATCTGCATCAACGCAACGCTTTCAAATACATAGGTAAATAACAGATAAGCCATGAGAATAAGAAAGATTGCGACAAAAAAATAAAAAATTGCCGATAAGATGCTAATTAGAATAAGAACGCTTATACCACCCATAAGATCACCTCAATATGTAAATATTATAACATATGATAAAAAGAAAAGCATTCTCATAAAGAAAATGCTTTTTCATGTTATTCAATGACCTTATAGATCAATGGTGCCTTTTCAACCTTTTCATTGCTCATTTCAAAGCAATCATAGAAATGATCGATCCACTCATCGCTCAATGGCTGATCTGTATGGATGGTCGCTAAAAAATCACCAATCTCAACATGATCACCATCTTTTTTATGAAGAACGATTCCCACAGCATGATTGATCGTATCTTCCTTTACCGCTCTTCCGGCACCGATCTGCATTGCCAATGTTCCCAGCTCCAATGCCTTCAAGCGTTTCACATAACCCTCTTTTTTAGATGCCAGTTCAATTTGCATCTTTGCCTTAGGAAGCAGCTCCGGATGGAGGACCTGCTCAGGATTTCCGCCCTGTGCCTTGACCATTTCAACAAGCTTGCCAAGAGCAGCACCGTTATCAATATTTTTCTGAAGCATGGCTCTTGCTTCCTGTTCATTTTCAGCCAGTTTTCCCTGCATCAGCATGATTGCACCGGCATTCATGCATAATTCTTTAAAATCTTCAGGACCTTCATTTTTTAAAGTGGCAATGGCTTCTTCAACCTCTAAGGCATTGCCGATCGCATTGCCTAACGGCTGGTCCATGCTGGAGATCATGGCACGGGTATCCTTATTTAATTTTTTGCCGATTGCTATCATGGTGCGTGCCAGCTTTTCCGCATCCTCAGGAGTCTTCATAAAAGCTCCATCTCCGAATTTCACATCTAAAAGGATCGTATCAGATCCACTGGCAAGCTTTTTGGACATGATGCTTGAGGCAATCAGCGGAATGGAATCTACGGTTGCAGTCACATCACGTAAGCTATATAATTTCTTATCTGCAGGTACCAGCTGTTTGGTCTGACCGATGATGGCCAGACCGATTTCATTGACCTGTTTTTTAAACTGTTCTTCATCCAAAGCAACCTGAAAGCCATCAATTGATTCAACCTTATCTAAAGTTCCGCCGGTATGACCAAGCCCTCTTCCGCTCATCTTTGCAACCTTCAGGCCACAGGCAGCGACCATCGGTGCCAATGACAGGGATGTCTTATCACCTACACCACCTGTTGAATGCTTATCTGCTTTGATGCCGGCAATATCACTCAGATCAATGATCTCACCGCTATGCATCATCTCATCACAAAGCCATGCGATCTCATCATCATTCATTCCCTGAAAATAGATGGCCATGCATAAAGCGCTGACCTGATAATCCGGAATGCTCCCATCTACATATCCTTTGATCCAGAAGGAAATCTCTTCTTGTGTTAAGGCAAGTCCATCTCTTTTTTTCTCAATTATATCTACAAAACGCATATTATGCTTCCTTTCTTTGCAGTGTTACGACACTGAATCGTTCATATTTCTGAATGCTGACCGTTTCAAAATCATCCTCATCATAATCAGGAAAATACGTATCTCCTTCATATGCCTGATCGATGACGCTGATCACCATTTTATCTACATAAGGCAAGGCTTCTTTATAAACCTGTGCCCCACCGATGACAACTAATTCTTTGTCATTATTTTTATATTTGTCAATGACTTCTTTTATATCATGAATGACCTTTACGGCATCATCATGATATTCATAGTTTCCCCTTGTCAGCACGTAATGAAAGCGATGCGGCAAAGGCTTCTTGAAGCCTTCAAAGGTCTTACGGCCCACAAGCAGATCCTTGTTCATCGTATAATCACGAAAATGCTTCAGATCCTCTTTGATGTTCCATGGCATCCAGCCATCCTTGCCAATCAGATGATTGACATCATAAGCAACGATAAGGGAAATCATACGCTGACCTTTCCTTTGATTGCCGGCCATGGATCATAATCAACGATTTTAAAATCATCATATGTAAAATCATAGATGCTTGTCACATTCGGATTCATGACCAGCTTCGGAAGCTTTCTTGGTTCTCTTGAAAGCTGGGTTTCGATCTGTTCAAAATGATTGCTGTAAATGTGGACATCTCCAAAGGTATGAATGAACTCCTTTGCTTCATAACCACAGACCTGAGCTATCATATGTGTAAAAAGGGCATAAGAGGCAATATTGAACGGTACGCCTAAAAATACATCGGCACTTCGCTGATAGAGCTGACAGGATAAATATTTTTTATCTGAGGAAACATAGAATTGCATAAAGGCATGGCAAGGAGGAAGAGCCATATCTTTGATCTGGGCAGGATTCCACGCACTGATGATATGTCTTCTGGAAAAAGGATCATTTTTCAAATCATGGATCAGATTTTCCAGCTGGTCCACCCCAAAGAAATCACGCCACTGATGTCCGTAAACCGGACCCAGATCACCATACTTCTTCGCAAAATCATCATCATTTTTGATCTTTTCGATAAATTCTTCCATGCTCTCATTCTGATAAGCATCAGATTGCTTATATTTTTCATAAGGCCATTCATTCCAGATACGTACATGATCCTTAACGAGAGGCTGGATATTCGTAGAACCGCTGATAAACCATAAAAGCTCTAATGCAATTCCCTTGAAAAATACCTTTTTGGTCGTCAGTAAAGGAAATCCTTCCCGAAGATCCATCCGCATCTGATATCCAAAGCAGGATTTCGTACCCGTATGGGTACGATCCATTCTCATCTCACCATTTTCCATGACATGTCTGCATAAATCCAGATATTGTTTCATAATTGTCCTCCCAATTCTTTAATTTCATCCTCACTTAAGCTGCGCCATTCTCCTGCCTTTAGGCGAGCATCCAGCTTCAGCGGACCAAACGCCACTCTTTTTAAATAAACGACCTCATTTCCGACATGATGAAGCATACGCTTGACCTGATGATACTTTCCTTCCTGAATTGTCAGATAGATCTCCTTTGAACTGATCCGCTCGGCCCTGCCCGGCTGATAGATTTCATCTTTGAGCTCGATGACCTGTTCAAGCTTTGAAAGCATCTCTTCTGTCACCTCATTTGCACACTGCACGTAATACTTCTTGTCAACATGATATCTTAAAGAAAGCAGACGATGGGCCAGTGCTCCATCATTGCTGATTAAAAGCAGCCCTTCCGTATCCTTATCCAGTCTGCCAATCGGAAATACATCATCTCTTAAAGGAATATCAAAACAATCTAAAACTGTTTTATCCTTACGGTCTGTTGTCGCACTGACAACTCCCTGCGGCTTATTCAACATATAATAAACATATTTTTGATAAATGATCCTTTGATCATCAAATAAAATGATATCATCTGCTTCATTGATCTTCAGATCCTCTTTTTTTACGACACAGCCATTGACCTTGATCCTTGACTGTCGTATCAGCGCTTTAACTTCCTTGCGCGTTCCCAGATTTGCATGGGCAAGATATTTATCCAATCTCATCTTCTTTTCAGCTTTCTGATGATCATCTTAAAATTGATATGGAAAAGCTGCTGCGGAAGCTGGAAAACAGCCGTCAAAGCTACATAGACGATCAGGACGATCACTCCTTCCAATACAAACAGCGGTATCATCTCAATTCTGCCAAAGCGGGTAATATCTCCAAAGATCGCATGAAGCCCCATATATACAAGACTTGTCAGCAAAAGACAGAAGCACATCACCAAGATCTTTCTTAACGTATAATTCCAATTGATCTTATATTGACGATTGAGATAATAAACATCCATCACGATGATCGTGATATAAGAAAGCAGATTGGACATCGTTGCCCCGGTCATTCCAAAGATCTGGACACAGAAAAATAATGAAATAAACTTCACGACAGCTCCAACAGCTAAAGAAATCAAAGGTTCCTTACGCAATCGGCAGGCAATCAACAGTGATGTAAATAATGGTGCGATCGTTCCGAAGATTGCATCTATCACACGATAGCGCATCAGATAATCCTCGTAATCAAGCTGCTGGATCGTTGCCACGACCTGACCCAGACCATCACTCATGGAAAGTGTAGGATTACCGAATAACAGATACATGACTTCTTTTGAAAAGAAAAACAAACAGAAGGACAACGGCAAAACGATATAAAGCACTGACTCTAACGTATCCTTCACATGCTTGCAGACCTGCTTGAAATTTTTACTTTCCAAAGCAGTAGTAATATAAGGAATCAGCGAGGCACTGAAACCGACAGCGAGGATCTGCGGTATCGCAATGATCTTTTTCGTATGCATCGCTATGACCGTACCATAAATATAATTACTTAAATCAGCATTCATTCCGGTGGATTCCAGGGCTCTTGAGAAGAACATCAGATCGATCATATCCGAAGAATAGGCAACGATCGAAGAAACAAAGTAAGGGATCGCGATGATGATCAGCTCTCTCAGCAACAGCTTAGGATTATTGTTGGCAATTCTCTCTTGGGTTGCCGCCAATTCCCTCATTTCCTTTGTTTCCTGCTTATCATACTTATAAATATGCAGTAAAGCACAAATCGCTGAAACAGTTGCCGAGAAGACCGCAAAATATACGGCCCATATCTGATCTTTATCAAAGATATAGACAGCGATGGCCCCTGCACCTAACAGGAAAAATACTCTGACCAGCTGTTCAAAAACCTGTGAAAAAGCATAAAGCTCCATCCTCTTCAAGCCTTGATAAAAGCCGCGATAACCGCTCAGCACCGGTACAAAAAACAAAGCAAAAGAAATGATGATCAATACGTTCTTCGTAATTTCAATATCTTCCGCACTGCTTCCTTTGGCAAGTATCAATTCCGCAAGCTGGGTGCTGGTCAGCAGGACAAAGCACATTCCGGCAAACCCCAACGCCATCATCAGCCCCAAAGAAAGTTTTTTGATCAGCAAAGCTGTCTTATAGTCTTTTACGTTATAATATTTAGCTACCATCGTCGCAATGGCAAACGGAATACCGGCTACCGATATATTCAAAAGATAAGAATAGATGTTATAAGCATAACCATAAAATCGAATATTCTGATCTCCGGCAATCATATTAAACGGTATGACATAGACCAATCCCAACACCTTGGAAAGCAATACCCCGGCACTGGAAATCAGTCCTCCAAATATGATCGATTGCTTACGATTTTCATTCATTGCCATCCACTACCTCTTCACCTACAAAATCATCATAATTTGCATTAATGATAAAATATATATAATTGTCTGTCTGATTCCTATCTCGATAAACAACAAGACAATTCAGCACGAACGCCTTCTCGCTGCTCGTACCGCTGATACCTATTCCTTCATAATACCCTCTGTCGACATTGACTTGATTCGGGATCATGTTATATACCGTATCTTCAAAGATACCGATACTTGGTGCAACCTGTTTTTCATTGATCTCCGCAATATTTGCCCCGATCATCTGAACATTGCTCATTGCAACTCTTGGATTAAAGATTCTGACCTCATATATGTAGCCATCCTCGCTTTTTTCCATCTGAAAATCCCAGTCAAACGGTATATTCGTGGTAATCTGCTTCGAATTGTCAATCAGCAGCTCCATAAAGTTTTCATATCTTTCATTCTGCTCCTGTTCATTGCTGCCATTCGATTGAAAGCAGCCTCCCAGCAAAAGTGTTAAACACAGCAGTATTCCTGTTTTTTTCATGACAACACCTCGTCAACATTGTATCACAATTAACAGCTAAATGGTACTATAAAAAGATCTCCTGCATTTTTCAGGAGATCCTTTCAAGAATTAACAGCAATTACTCTGTACGCATACGGAATGAAACACATTCAGTTTCATGGGTACAGTTAGGACTTGCACAGCGATCACATCCGACACTGATTTCATGAGCATCACAAATTTTCTGGTTATTAAAGATACATGACATGACCGAACAATTGATCTTAGTTTTATTTTCCATCTTTTTTTCCTCCATGACTTAGTATGCCAGATAAAAAGAGTTTTATTCCTCATAGAGGATCAATGCGCTGAAACAATAGATCTGTTCATCATTGTTTTTGAAACAGGCATTGGAAAACTTAATATCAATGACCTTCTTATCCTTGATAAATTCGTTGATGACCATCGTCAGATCATTCTCATGCTGTTCATCGATACATTTTACTTTCATAAAAGAATGATATCTAAGAATCCATAAATAATTTGTCGTAATTTTGATCAAGAACCACTCTGGCTTCATAACCGATCGCTGTCATTGGCAGACGTAATACATTCTCACATTCATTCTTTTGACTCAGCAAGTATTTGATCACGATCGGGTTAGATTCTAAAAAACATAGATGTGCAAGCTTCTTAAAAAAGATATCCAGCTCACTGACATCTCTTCCCTCTTCAAGACCTTCAAAGAAAGCGTGCATCTGTAAAGCCGCAAAATGAGCAATGACGCTGACGACTCCGCTCATTCCACTTGTGATTCCTTCTAAAAGATAATCATCATTGCCGCTGAGCACAATAAAATCTTGGGTGGCATTTAATATTTCCTTGACCATTTCCAGATCTCTTGAAGCCTGCTTCAACGCAACGATATTTTCAAAATCATTTGCCAGTTTGATAACAGTTGCCGCACTCAATGATACGCCACATCTTGCAGGCACATTATAAAGCATGATCTTCTTTTTAGTTTCAGTCGCAAGCGTTGAAAAGTGTTCATATAACCCAAACTCTGTAGGCTGATTGTAATAAGGGGTCACGACCAGATAGCCTTCAAAATCCAACGCTTCACTTAATTTCAACAGGCGCATGGAATCACAGGTATTGCTGCTGCCGATCCCAAAATAGATCTCGGCACGGTGATCACAAAGTTCAATCACATGTTCCAGCAAGGCAAGCTTTTCATTTTCACTGCATGTCGAGCTTTCACCCGTTGTCCCACATACCACAAATCCTTCTACCTTTTCATCTAAAAGACGTAAGATAATCTTATCAAGGGCCGGATAATCAATGTCGTTTGTAATCGTAAAGGGTGTAATAAGGGCCGTATATAATTTTTTCATTGTTTTTTCTCCATTAATATTGGCTGTATCTGCCTAGATTTATAAGCTAAATCCAAAGCAGCTTTCAGTTGTGTAAAATCACTTGTACAGCTATTCGGTTTCAGCTCACAAGCATCCTGATAAAACGGCAGGATGTAGAAATGCTTCATATTGATCACTTTCATGACATTCACACCACTAATGCCTAAGATATCATTGCTTGCGATCCCTATTAACACGTTTTTCTGATTACGTACCATTGCTTTTGCACATAATGCTACCGGACAATCATAAGCACCATGGACGATTCTGGAAAGCGTATTGGCACTGCATGGTACGATTGCCATCAGATCAAAATCATTGAGCGGTCCGATCTTTTCTGCTTCCACTATATTCGTAATGATCGGATATGTGGTCAATGCCTGACATTTTTTCATTAAATCAGCAGCACTGGAAAAACGTGTATCAAGCATCGCAACGTTTTTAGTAAAGACAAAGCTGAGCTCATATTCATCATAAAGCTTTTTTAGTTCGCATAGAACGCGTTCATGATTGCAGAAGGATCCGCTGATCCCAACCAACAGCTTATTTTTCATATAAGATATCCATAAGCGTTTCCTGCATGACATGGGCAGCACTTTGCGGTGAAAAAATAGCGGGAAGCGGTCCGGCATGAACGATTCTGCAATGTCGCTGGCGAAGCAGCGCTTCATTAAAGGAGGCACTTCTTACCAGATTGATGATCAGATTTTCATCCATCTTGCGTATCATCAGATCATCAATGATATTCGTAATCGAAGTATTGATGATGATCGAAGAAGGTTTGAGTCCGAGATACTCATCAACGCTTACAAAATCACTGCTTTCCTCCAATACGACTCGGCGAACCACCCGTATTTTTACGCCTATCCTTTTCAACAGCTCATAGATTGCCTTGCCGCTATGCCCATAGCCGATCAGATCCACATCAAGATCCAGAAGACCCTGATTTGTGTTATCTAAAAGCAGAAACAAAACACCTTCCGCAGTAAGTTTGGAATTGGCCTGAATAAAGGCCTCATAAGAATTTAAATCAATTTTTCTATAAGGTAATTCTTTGATCTTAGGCGTCATATTTCCACATATGATGACTCCATCTTCTTTGATCATATCAAAAAATTCTATTGGACATTTCATATCAATACCACGAACCACCATGGCTCCGTCATCCTTCCATCCGGACATCGGCAGTAGGATCGCATCAAACTTCATTTTTAAAACAGTAAAATCATCAAGCAGGATACACTCCATCTTATTTTTTAGATACTGATATACCATATTCATGCGTGTATCACTATTTAATATCGCAAGCATAGTCACACCCTTTCAATATAAAGTATGCCCAATGGCATATCTTGCGACAAAAAAAACGCACAGAGTGCGTTTTACTGGGCAATGACGTAATAATTTCTTTTGCCGCGCTTAATAACTGTCTTATTATCAAAAAGAGCGTTTTCTTTAGAAATGATCGCTTGAGGATCCTTGAACTTTTCTCCATTCACCTGAATCGAACCCTGTGAAATCCATTCTCTTGCCTCTCTTTTGCTGCTGGCGATATGAGCTTCCACTAAAACATCACACAAGGTCTGAGCGTCGGTTACATCAGAAGATTCAAAAGTAGAAAGGGCATCCTTGATCTCATCCTCTTTCAGTTCCGTGATATTTCCTCTGAACAATACTTCGGTGATACGCAACGCTTTCTGCAGCTCCTCTTCACCATGAAGGTCACGGACAACTTCCGCTGCAAGAGCCTTCTGGGCTTCACGCTTGTGAGGTTCAGTCTTCATCTTTTCTTCCAAAGCTTCAATTTCTTCTTTAGATAGGAAGGTCAGAGTTTTCAGATAATCGATGACCTTGCTGTCTTCACTATTCACCAAAAACTGATACATTTCATAAGGAGATGTCTTTTCACGATCCAGCCAGATCGCCTTTCCCTCGCTTTTTCCAAATTTAGTACCGTCAGCTTTAGTAACCAGCGGCATCGTAAAGGCATAAGCTTCTTTACCAAGCTTCTTGCGAATCAATTCGATACCGGCTGTCATATTGCCCCACTGATCTTGTCCGGCCACCTGCATGATACAGTTTCTGCTTTCATAAAGGTGCAAAAAGTCAAGAGCCTGAATGATCATATAAGAAAATTCAGTATAAGTGATTCCCTCATCCAATCTTCTTGAAACGATATCTTTATTCAACATATAGTTGATATTAAAATGCTTCCCATAATCTCTTAAAAAATCAATGAAGTTGATATCCTTGCACCAATCAAAATTATTAACGACCTCAAATCCAAAAACCTCAGATGCCTGCTTGGTCAATTTTTCGATATTGTGTGCAACCTCTTCCTTAGATATCATGGCCCTTTCTGCAGTAGGCTTCGGATCTCCGATCAGCCCGGTAGCCCCTCCTACCAAAAGAATCGGATTATGTCCTGCTTTCTTCAATCTTTTCGAAATCAAAAAAGATGAATAATGACCGATATGCAAACTGTCACCGGTAGGATCGGTTCCGATATAAAAAGTAATTTTTTCATTGTTTAAAAGATCTCTGATCTTAGGCGAGCTGCAGTCCTTGATAAGTCCTCGCCATTCTAACTCTTCATACAAATTCATAATTTCCTCCCTAAAAATAAAAAAGCGTCATCCAAGGACGCTTTACGTGGTACCACCTTAGTTCACATCAAATGTGCACTCATATCGTTAACGCCGATATACGTCTTATTCTCATAAGCAGCTCCAAGGTGTATTTCTATAGTCACATTATGATTTTCACCAGCCATCATATCTCTGAAAAGTGATCCTATAGCTCTTTTCTCTTCAACGCTATTTTGTTGTTTTACGAGCAGTATAAATATAACTTAATTCGATTTCTTTGTCAATAACTTCATTTTCATCATGCAGCATCTTTGTCATGACACGCATCGCTACGGCACCCAGATCATAGTCAGGGATCTTGTAGGATGAAATCTGAGGACGTGCCATTGAGTTATACTTACTGTCATAAACACATATAATTTCCATATCATCCGGGACTGAAATACCATTTTCATTGGCTGTATTCAGCACGGCCATAGCCTGTGAATCACGATATGCCAGTACCATCTGATGAGTATGCGTCTTAAAATATTCCTTTAAATACAAATAAGAGGAACGATATTCCTTAGGAATCTCCACATACTGATCAAAAACAAGTCCTCTTTCTTCAAATGCCTTCTTGACACCGCGTAAAAGCTGACGAATATAAGAAGGATTTTTGCGGTCTTCTATGAGCGCAATATTTTCAATCCCCTTATCCAAATACTTCACTGTCGTTTCATAAGCCAAGTTCTCATAATCGATAAAGACAGATCCTATCATTTCATCCGAGATCCTGTTTCCGATCACGACGATAGGGATCTGATAGCTGTTAAGTGTTGCCAGCTCATTCCGATTCAGCTTGTCATTGAAGATGATGACACCATCTGCCCTTGACTTAATAATGTTATCGATCACATCCTCCATCTGTGTGATACCTTCGCTCACCGAATGCAATACGATATTATATTTATAGATCTTAGCTACATCCAAAAGTCCGTTGATCACTTGTCCCGTCATAAAGATGCTTGTTCCCGGAACGACCAGTGCGATGGTCGTTGTCTTCGATAACGCCAGGCCCTGTGCAATCGCATTTGGCTTATATCCAAGCTTATTGATCGCTTCTTCAACCTTAAGACGTGTATCTTCACGCACGACATCACTGCCATTGATCACGCGCGAAACAGTGGCCAAGGAAACATTCGCTTCTTTCGCAACATCATAAATTGTAATTCTCTTCATCTTCATCACCTGCCCATCATTGTTCTTCTTTGTCATCCAAAATATTCTTCAGTCCTTCATAAGCGCTTGTCGCAACATTTAAGATACCCTTTTTCGTTGCTTTGATGCCCTTTTGCACCTTATCATCATGAATTACTTCAACTACTTTATCGCTCACTGTATCGATCGTCTTAGCGACCTTCTCATTTTCCAGAATATTGCCAACGCCGCTTTCTACACCGGCATAGATCTTTTTTGAAAGCTCTACGACCGTTTCTTTACCGCTTGCCAGCTTTTCCTGCAATTGAGGATTGTTTTTGATATCATGGACGACCTGAGAAGTCTTATTTACCAGCTGATTCATTTCATTAATAAACGTATCTTTCATTTCCTGTGCTTTTTCAGAATTTTTATTTTCCGCATACCATGCCTTAAACTTTTCAAAAGCCTTGTTCATTTCTTCAATCACATTTTCGATTAATTTTTTGATCTTAGAATCGTCATCGTCATCATCCAGTGTGATGATCTTATATTTCAGTTCTTCCTGAATTTTTTCAATATCCTTATTGTTATTATTTTCCATGTTTTCTCCTTTATTCATCCTGTATAGGGACATTTGTTTTCGATGAAGCATCTGCTTCATCAGCACTCATATCAACATCACTTTCAAATTCCTTATTCTTTCCGTCCTTATGAATAAGATTCATCAGCCATTCCTTTAAAGCACTTATCGTTTGAAACAAGCTCAAGGAAATACTTTTCAAAGACTCCTTTGTCAATTCATGCACCTGATCGATACTTTTTGATATTTCACCCACTGTATGAAGCGGTACATCCAGCTTCCTTAGCTGCATATTTGCCTCATCAAGCGTTTTAGCGGCACTCTTTAAACAAATGATAAGATTCCTTACCATGATGATCAGATAGATCAGCAAAACAACTCCTAACATTGGCAAGATCTTTAAACAGATGTAGCTCAATGATTCAAAAAACTGTTCCAGTTGCATATGTTCACCTCATTATTATAAATATACCTTATTCTGTAAGCAATTTCAAGAGCAATGAAAACTTTTTACAAGATCTTTCCACTTATAAATATCTTTTGAACTCATAAATAAATAAACGACATTCTCTTCTCTGCTTAAGATACGGGCATTTTCTTCTGTTTCATCCATGACCCTGCAGTTTGGAATCAGCTTCGCCAAATCATAAATATCAATATCGATGCCCTCTTCTTTTTTAGCGTTTTCCGGGAAAGGACAAAGGATGACCTCATCTGCCTTCTGCAAGCTCTCTGCGAAATCATTCATAAAAGCATAGATGCGTGAATAACGATCCGGCTTAAACACAGCAACAAGCTTTTTGTCAGGAAACTTAATACGAGCCGCTTCAATCGTCAAGGCAATAGCAGTCGGATGATGAGCATAATCATCAATATAGATCTGAGTACCCTTGCTTTCGATCGCAAAGCGTCTTTTCGCACCTTTAAATGTTGACATTTGTCTTTGCACCACGTCTGCCGGAATGTTCTCGCAATATGCAAGTGCAATCACGGCCAGCGTATTCCAGCACAGATGAATACCTACATAAGGTAAATCAAAATGGCCATAAAGCTTACCATGGATCATGACATCAAATGTCATGCCGTTTTCATCCTCCTTGAAATCAACGGCCTTGACATCACACTTCTCATGCAATCCATAAGTAAGTACAGGACGCTGAAAATCCATGCTTTGAATATTTTGATCATCTCCAAATACGATCAATTGTTTTTTTACCTGTTTTCCGAAATCGATAAAGGCACTTTTATAGTCATCCAGATCACGATAATAATCGATATGATCCAGATCAACGCTGGTAATGATGGCATAATCAGGATGATACGCCATAAAATGACGCTGATACTCACAAGATTCAAGTACAAAATAATGAGCATCCTTTTCCATATCACCTCTGCCGTCACCAATAAGAAAGCCGGTAGGCTTAACTGCCGACAGCAAATGAGCCAGCATGCTTGTCGTCGTTGTCTTGCCATGCGTGCCCGCAACAGAAATCGAAGTATATCGATCCACCAATTTTCCCAAATATTCATGATAATAATATACTTCGGCATTCTTTAATGATTTTGCCTTCTTTACTTCGACATTCGATTCATCAAAAGCATTGCCGATGATGATCGTTTCACCTTCATTGATATTTCCTTCATCAAATGATGTAATTTTTATATTTCTTTCCTCCAAAGGCTTTTGCGTAAAAATATATTTATCAATATCGCTTCCCTTGACCTCTTCTCCCATATCATTCAGAATGCATGCCAGTGAAGCCATACCGCTTCCTTTGATTCCTATAAAATGTACCACATTGCTCCTTCTTTCTACTCATTGATCGACTTATTATCACCAAACAGTGAAAACTGTACGCAATCATCGCTCTCTTCTTCACCACTGATCAGCTCTTCCAAAGGAATATCATCCTTCCAGTCATCTTCCTCGATGACCGGCATATCCGCCTGCTCATTTTCCTTGATTTTTGCAATTGCTTCCTGTTCATGAACATTCAGCTCAGCCTGTCCGTAAATAGGTGAGATCACAGTTCCCAGACCGTCTTTTTTCTTTGTAACAGGGGAAGACGGTGCCAAGGCCTCGACCTTTTTTCCTTCACCCTCACCAAACATCGGAGAAATCACTGAATTGATCTCAATGTCACGCTCTTTCTTCTCGCTGACAGCTCTTTCAGGACGCTTTGTTTTTATTTCAGCTGCCTTTTCTTTTTTCGGCTCATCCTTAAGCTGTATATTAAATTCTGTTCGCAGCAAGACCTCATCATGATCCTCTTTCTCTTTTACAGCCGGAGTTTCACTCTTTTCAGGACTTCGCTGAACATTGCTTTGGACCATCGGCTTATTTGGAGCTTCAGAGAGAATATCTTCAAAATCATCCACTTTTGTGAAATCGATCTGTTCAAGCTTATCTTCTTCTACGACAACATCTTCTTCATCAAACAATAAATTTTTCAGCCACTCAAACATCCTTTAACCTCCTTAAGTCATCCATGATCCCTATTTTTCAAGCATCGAGCTTAAGAAATCATCGATTTGTTCTTTTGTCTTTCTCAATTTGCTGACAAATCGTCCAATTTCCTTTCCCTGTCTGTAAACGACAAAAGAAGGAATTCCCATGATCTCATGATCGATACAAAGATCGATATAGGCATCTCTGTCAACATATACAAATACATACTGGGAATATTTTTTTATCAATTCAGGAAGAAAAGGCTTGATATATACACAGTCCGGACACCAGTCGGCACTGAATACAAAAACATGGGTCTTATCTTCCTGGATCAATTCATAAAACTGTTCTTCACTTTCTAAAACATCCATCAATTCTTTCATAATGACTCCTTTACTTATTCACTTTGCCCTTCGATCAATTCTGAAAGAGAGCCGCTATCCGGAAGCTCCTTATTAAATTCATCCAGATCGCTCATGACAGAATCTGAAGAGCTTCGCAGAGAATACTGCGCAATCACCTCATCAGAATCATACTGCAGGGATTTCGCAATAATAAACATTGAATGCACCAGTGGCTGGATCTGTACTGCTCTTAAGACAGCTGTAAAATTTACATATTCCATATCTAAAAGCAATAGATAGCTTCCATCCTCAAGCTCTGTGATCTGACACTCATATTTATGGTAACGATGATCGCTGCCTTTAAAGGTACCGGTAACATCATAAAATAAATCTGATATTTCATTTTCCACCGGCTCTTCCAATTCATAAGTGGTTGATGCCTGATAGTAATCATGGATCACTACTTCATTTGGATTAAAATTCATGATGAATCTTACGCCATCTTTCATGAAAAGTGAGCTTAAAGGGTTCGACTGCAAACGTCCGACATCTTTAGGAAGATAATATGAATAAAGAGGCTTATTCATTGTGGTATAAGATATTGGAGCCTGATCAGAAAGCTCATGAAATTCATTTGTAAGCTCGCTTTTTAAATCAGCTTCATTTACCTGACAACCGCATAGCAGCAGCGCCAGCCATAGACATGCCACTTTTTTCATATGTCACATCCTTTCTTATTTACGCCAGATTCCCCGATATATCGGATGATCCTGTTTCATAAATTTCAATTCATATTCGCTGATGGCATCTTCAGGATGATCTTCCTTACGAAAATCTAAATAAACTTCCTCTAAATGAAAACGACATTCCTGAAATTCAAGCAGCGAAAATTCAAAAAGCTGTGTATTATCTGTTTTCATGATCACTTTTCCATGATCACTAAGCAGATTGCGATATACTTCTAAAAAGGTACGATAAGTAAGTCTGCGCTTCGTATTTCTTTTTTTCGGCCACGGATCAGAAAAATTCAAATGAATGACATCCAGTTCTCCCTTTTCAAACCACTCATTTAAATCCTTGGCATCCTGACAGATAAATAAACGGTTTTTCTGAAAACTGCCCTCTGCTTTTTTTAACGCTAAAGCAGCAATGCTGGTATTTCTTTCAAGACCGATCCATCCTTCATTCGGATACTGTTCGCTCATCGCCAGCCAGTAATCCCCCTTCCCGGAACCAATCTCAAGATGCAATGTATCAACCTGAAGAATTTCTTTCCATCTGCCTTTATATTCATTCGGCTTTGCCACATAAGATGGCTGTGTAGGCAAATAATCCTTTGCCCATGGAAGATTTCTGACGCGCATATTATTTACCCAAAGTTTCTAATGCAGCAGCATAGATAGCAATGCTCGTCAGCATCTCTTCGATATTGATCGCTTCATCGGCCTGATGCGGACCGCCAATAGTCAATGTTGTTTCTAGAGGACGTGGAAATTCCGGACCGAAAGCAACACAATTCGGTAATTTACGTGCATAAGTTCCGCCGCCCATTGTCATAGCAGGCGTAAAATCATCCTGTGAATACTCTCTGTAAACCTGCATCAGCTTTTGAATAAAATCGCCGTCAGGATTCAAAAACAAAGGCTTGCTGTCAGACAGACACTCTACGCTTCCATCAAGGCCCGCCTCTTTCAAAGCCTTTCTCATGCCTGAAGTCACTGTTTCACAGGTAGTATCATTTGGATAGCGTATATCTAAGATCATCGAAATTTCATCATCATCGATACGGATGATTCCCGTATTACAGCTTAAAGGTCCCATATAAGCACCCTCAATACCTATTTGTGTCTTATATCCGCGAACATCCATTAACATCTGTGCCAAACGCGTCAGCTGATCATCCTGATACACGCAGCCTACAAAATTTAATAAATGCAAGCCCGCATTGACACCCATCCAAGGAGTAGAAGCATGCGCAGAAACACCATCAAGATGGATCTTCGTCATACCCTTTTCTTCTGAAAGAGAACCGCTTAGACCATTTGCTTTCAAATAAAAATCAAATTCCTTCCCATAATCGAAATCATTTACATAAGCATCCGCTTTTCCGATAACGACATTCATGCGTTCACCTGCTTGCATCGATTTAATAGGAGTATCATTTTTAAATTTTAATTCAAGGCTCATGATTCCCTTTTCACCGTAGATCACAGGAAAAGAAGCATCCGGAGTAAAGGAAAAAGAAGGCAGCTTTTCATGCTTGCAGTAATACTCCATACACTGCATGCCACTTTCTTCATCACAACCGCAGATCAGCTGGATTTTCTTATTTAATTTTATTCCATTATCTTTTAAGATCCTCATTGCTGTCAATCCGGCAATCAACGGTCCTTTATCATCCAATACCCCTCTGCCGAACATAAAGCCTGCTTCCTCTTCACAGCCCAGCGGATCGCGTGTCCATCCATCACCGATCGGAACGATATCCAAATGAGCAAGTATGCCAATCGAATCCTCTTGATCTCCATATTCGATCACACAGGCATATCCATCGATATCTCTTACATTGAAACCAGCTTTTTGACCGATTTCCATCATTTTATCTAAAGCAGCCCTGCAAGCCTTGCCAAAAGGTGCATTTGCTGATTTTGTAGAATCGTCACGCAAAGAAGGAATGCTGACGATCTGTTTTAAATCATCTTTAAACTGCTTTTCATATTTTTTTGCTTCTGATTTAAAATCCATATTAACACCTCGCTATTATTCTATCACATTTTCATTTATTTTCATAACTTTTTCAGCTTTCAATTTTGTTATTTTATGTGTTTTTTAAATAAAAAAGAAGCATTGATTTCAACACTTAGCTTTACCAATGCTTCTTTTAAACATTTATCCTTTATTTAAAGAATTTTTCTTCATCAAGACGACAAGGATCATGGCACTTAAAATCATCATCAAACCATAACATGCAATCAAGCTCATATCACCCGTACTTGGTGTTTCTGAAGGCTTTTCTTCTTCTGGATCTTCCTTCGAAGGTTCGCTTGGTGTCTGTGGATCACTCGGTTTTTCAGATCCCCCAGGGGTAGAAGGTTCTTGCGGAACATCAGGATCTTCTGCACTAGAAACCATATATTCTACTTCGATGCTACCTTCATAATTTCCAATACCACTGACAGTCAATGTATAAGTTCCTGCTTCTGTAGCTTTATTTCCACTTACTGTATAATCAATTCCTTCAACTAGGACAACATCATTCACTACGACCTTAATTTCCTGTACTTGTTCTTCACCATTAGCGACAAGCTCATTTAATAAGGTAACCTGTGTAGTTTCTGTGGAAATCACACCTTTACCAGCACTAAGGATCAATTCAAGCTCAGTCCTGTTTTCAACCTCATCTTCGGCTACGATTGTATATTTACCTTCTCCACGAATAGTATAAACACCGTTTTCTGAAGATATTTCTTGTCCATTTACTTCTACAGATTTTAATCTATCGTCAGTAACTGTGAATTTTAATTCACCGCCATAATATGTACCGCTGACAAGTTCAGCATCTGTTTGAACATTTTTCAATAGAGGGGCCTGTGTATCTTTTACGACTGTATAAGTTCCTGTTTCTGGATCCAATTCTGTTGGCGCAAACTTATCAGCACATAACTCTGCCGGCACCTTTGATGAAAAATTACCACCAGAAATGCCAATCACATTTCCAGCTTCGTCCCACTGTTCTTCCGTTTTATTTTCATTACTGAAGGAATATGCTTTTATAGCTTTTGAATCAGAATTTGCGATAAATGTACCATCCTCAATGATAACACTTCCTAAATCTTGATATCCTTCACGCTTAACAACTGATATAGCTGCACCATCGGCAATTACACCATCACCTTCAGCTTTAGGCTGTGCTGATTCAGTTGCACGAATCAATGTTTTTTCTCCGCTTACATATAAACTTCCGGCACAAAGCTGAATACCTACATATTTTGCTTTGATAACAGAATTTTCGATAGTTACTGATCCGCTGCTTGGAAAATAAATTCCATAGCCTTCTTCTACATTTAAAACAGAATCAGTCATTTTAATAGCATTATTTGATTCCATTCCATTTGTAACGATACCATAAACTTCTCCTAAAACAGTCATCTCGACATTTTCAAGTACAAGTGTAGTATTGCTGCAAAGCATTAAAACACCGGCATCGCTCAGATTCTGGACAGTCTTCACTGTACCATTCTTAATTGTAAGGCCTGCTCCATCATAATTGACATCCGCAATTTTTTGAGTACCTGTATATGTATAGGTATGACCACTTAAATCAAGGGTACCGCTTTGATTTCCTGAAACAATAGACTCATTACCAGTATAATCATGCAGCATTGTTACTACACCGTCAGCAGCATACTGAATTGCCGAAGAATATTTTCCATAAATGTATTGAACACCATCTTCAGCAGTCACTAGATATCCACCATTTTTGATGAATTCAGCACTCATTTCATTATAAACAAGTACCGCAGATGTTCCTAATTTTACAGCATCACTGCCTCCTTCGAGGACTTCTAATGTGACACCTTCACCTATTTCAGCCGGTAACTGAATCATACTATTACCACTGTTTACCTCAATAGGGATCACACCTGAAATTTTTCCACCGCAATCATTTACAGAATTGATGACTCTCATGGTAGAATCAATTCCCTCTACCGGTTTGCTGCTATATAACGTTCTCAAATAAACAACACGTCCGCCATTCTTAGTAATCGCAGATCCGTCAATGTTATAGCCATTCAAATCAAGAGTAACACCATAATTTTTCGTTTCTACACCACTGGTTAGAACAAGATCTTTCTGCAATTGAACAACACTGCCTGCAGGCGCATTGCTAAGAGCCAAGCTTAATGTCAGATAATTTGTTGTATTACCATTGACATTTCTGACTACTGCTTCAGCAGCTTCGTTTGTAACGCCGACAATAATATTACCTTCATTGTCTGTCCGTGCACCATAACCATCCTTAAAAAATTTCTTATTATTGATAATATTTTCAATATCAGCACCATGATATGAACCGCCACTAACCTGTGCAGTTGCTCCTTCATCAACACTTATAATATAAGCTGATGTGCTTGTGGTCGTATAAGAACCACCAGTAACCGTTAAATCAGCACCACTACCTGCCATAATTACAGTATTGCTCGAAGTAAATGCACCACCGGAAATCGTTAAATCACCACTATTCGCTCCACCATCATAATGTAAGCTTCCGACTGCTACGCATCCTGTACCAGTAGCATTGATCGTTCCTCCGGATATCGTTGCAGTGTTGTTGTTTAAAACTGCATAACGATCATTATTTGGCTGATTAATAGTACCATCCTTAATTGTGAGAACACCAAAATCATCATTTTTTATAGTGATCGTTCCTCCAGTAAAAGTGCCTCCATTGATCGTTAATTTTGCTGAATTACCACCTTCACTTGGCTTAGGTTCACCATTCGTTCCTGCTTCAGCGGCTGATTTATCAAACCATCCGTTTCCGATCAAACTTGAATATAATCCAGTGTTGCTTGCAAAAAATTTAACATTTACGTCATCTTCAATAGTCATCGTACCGAAATTTTTAATCACATACCATGAATTATTTCCACCATCGCTTGAACTAACACTTTGTTCCATGGAACGCGTAAAAGTGCCTCCTCTTAATACAATCGAAGCATTGATATCATTATAAAGTGCGCCCTTTCCATTGGTGATATTATCAACAACACCGGTTTTATATTCCGAAGTATCTTTTATAATTGTTCTTATGCTTTGATTTAAAATCGTATGACTGTTCACATTTGTAAGCGTATGTCCTGCAAGATCAATCGTAATATTTTTATTTACAGGAATTACCACATCCTCTTGTACATCTTTTAAAAGAGTTATAGTATAAATACCTCTGTTATTATCATAATTATAATCACCTATATTCGCAATAGCTTCTTGAATAGAGAGATACTCATCATGAATTTCCTCATCCTTAGAGTTAGTAACTACAACTGCGTTGTCTGCTTGACCGTCATTTGCCTCTACTTTTTTCACGATCGAGAAACACATTGATAACGCCATTGTAAAAGACAACATCCACATTAAAGATTTTTTAATTAATTTACATTTTTGCATAACCGTTTCTCCTCAAAATTTTCTCATTCATACCAAACTGATTGAATAATCATTTCCTATTATTTTCCATATCAGCCTCCTTTAAAAGAGTGTGGCCTTTGAAGTAGTTATATTTTTTACCCTTTTCCTATCCCACATTCTGCGACATATAATGTAGACAATTTCTTTCAAAGGGATTATAATAAAAAAGGATCAATAAAGCAGATAATTCGTATTTTTGAAGTTTTTTCAAATTATCTCACAATGTCTACATTTTACTGTAAATATAAAGAAAAAGATTCCTGGAATGGAACCTTGATGATCATATAAATATGAATATTTTATCGTATAAAATTTGTCGATTGCTGGGCTTCTTTTTCAGGTAAACCGTACTTTTCTTTTCCTAAAGCAATGCTCTTCATTAAAAAAGACATATTTCTGGCAAGGGTGCGCATCGTCTGTAAACCTTCCGGATCTTCATTTGCTTCGCCTCTTTTGGCACCATGCACGCTGTTCCAATATTGACTGGATGCAATCGGCATACCACAAATCGTAAAGTACTTGTTCAATTCATCAAAGGTAGCAGAACAGCCGCCACGTCTTGCAACCGTTACACTCGCTCCTACTTTCATACGTTTATCAAAATGAGTGCTATAAAATAAACGATCCAAGAAGGAAATCAAAGTACCATTCGCACTGGCATAATAAACAGGACTGGCGATGACCAAACCATCACATTCTTCAAATTTTGCGGCACACTCATTTACTACATCATCAAAAACACATTTACCCGTTTTATAACAGCTGCCGCAGGCAATACATCCGCGAACATCCTTTTGACCAATTTGTACAACTTCGCTTTCAATGCCTTCTTCTTTAAAAATCTTTACCATTTCATCCAAAGCAATGGCCGTATTACCATTTGCCCGAGGACTTCCATTGATCAATAATACTTTCATCTTTAACCCTTCTTTCTGTAAATTCTTGCTTCATAGGCTTGTAACTCATTTGAAAATATTTCCTTAGGAAAGATACATTCATAGCTCTCATCTACAGGATGAGCTTTTTGTGGTCTTTCACCTAGGTTACAATCTATGAGGTAATGATCTCGCTGGTAAGTAAAACGATTTTTCTTTTTATTTAACACTTTGAAATCACCATATATTAATTGTATATCACTTTTTCTTAAAGAAATCAATTCCTTATAAGCCTTGAATACATTCTCATTGATAGGCTGATGAAGCCCTTGATGATGATTTGGAAATTTCTTGTTCCATGGCAATAAGACGCGTGTATGTTCTCGAGTACCGGCAAGTATTGTCCTAAAAACTTCTTCATGCGACTGTGTTTGAATATGTTCTTCATAATAGCCTTTTGATTCGACATCACTGATCTGTGACATAGAGGTAAAAGGATAATTGACTAAACCCATCTCGTCTCCTTGAAAGATAAAAGGAGTGCCTTTTAAGGTCATTTGCATGACGGCTAACAAAATAGCAATGGATTCATGATATTCTTTTTTATTTGATATCTTAGAAATCATTCGAGGATTATCATGGTTATTATAGAAAATGGACATCCAGCAGTTATTACCATAATTTTCGATCCATTCAATCATATAATCCCGGAAATAATTCAGATCATAAACATAATCTTCAAAACGGACATGACCCGGTGTTTCTAAATGATCAAAGGAAAAGATCATATCTAATTCTTCCCTCTCTTCGCCGGTCACCAGCTGGGCCATCTTCATCCCTAAGCCGGGTGTTTCACCTACAGAAAAGGCATCATGCTTGGCGAAAGCTTTCTTGTGGATCTCATGTAAATATTCATGTAAATGAGGCCCATAATAGTAATGTTCAATACCTGTGTAACCCATCATTTTCCCAATCGTTTCATTTCCTGATGGAAGACCCTTTTCTTTGGATATATAATTGATGACATCCATGCGAAAACCATCCACACCTTTATCCAGCCACCAATTGATCATCGCAATGATATCTTCTCGAACATGAGGATTATCCCAGTTTAGATCCATTTGTTTTTTAGAAAACAGGTGCAATCCCCATAATCCTTCTTTCTCGTAATGATTCCAGGCAGAACCAGAAAAGAATGATGTCCAGTTATTTGGCAATGTATCTTGCTCTTTCAGAAAATAATAGTCACAATATTTGCTTTGAGGATCATGCAACGCTTTTTGAAACCATTCATGTTCATCTGAAGTATGATTTACTACCAGATCCATGATCAGCCTCATTCCTTTTTGATGGACTTTCTCTAGTAATTCATCAAAGTCTTCCATCGTTCCAAATTCTTTCATGATTTGTTGATAATCTCGAATATCATAACCATTATCATCATTAGGAGAATCATAGATCGGAGATAGCCATATCGCATCAATGCCTAGATCGGCTAAATAATCCAATTTTTCAATAATACCCCTTAAATCACCAACACCATCATGATTGCTGTCATAAAAACTTCTTGGATAAATTTGATAGAAAACCGCTTCTTTCCACCATTTCTTTGTTATTTCGCCCTTTGATACAAATGGAACATCCTTTTCCATGTTCACCAAATGCAACAACGCATCGAAAAAAGAATCACCTAATTGCTTACGAGTAAATCGGGCAATTGTTTTTAGCTTTAAGTTAGATACAAGTGAATTTGTAATGAGTTTTTCATTCAAACCTAATTGCATCAATACTTTATATAAAGCATCATGCCCTACCGGGTTTTGATATAAATCTTTGATCTTACTTTCTAATGTTAGTTTTTTCATATTTGTATTATAGCTTATTTTTGAGATAATGAACATGTGACATTTTAATTTATAGACAATTATATTGTATGTACCTAGAATGTGATAAATTTTACCATTGATATTGTATGATTTTAGCTAAATATATGCCTAACATTGCTTTAAATTCCAAGTAGTTCTATAGATGATTCTATTTGTTTAATCAAATAATTATATTTGGAAATTAATAATCGTTCAAAGTCTTCATATACAGTTATGCTTTCTAATTCTAATTTATTAATATCTATAATGTAATTACCTAACATAGCAAATCTTACAATTTCTTTACTTGCAATTGAAGTTAATCCATTCCGAGTGATCAATATTGTTGCTGAATTACCTTTATAAGACATTATATAACCTATTTGACGTATTACTTCAACTCCTACCTTAGATTCCCAATTCTTACACTCTATTGTAATCAAAGGTCCTAATTTCCAAAATTCTGATTTAAAAGATATATTACTACAGCTTATATCTATTTCATCGCGTCCTGTATGAATTCTTTTACCCATTAATTTTAAATTTTCTGAACAATTAATTAAATATTGTACAATATTTTCTAATGCTTTACCTTTTTCATTTGTACTATTCACATCAAGTTCTTTAATTAAAGTTTTATATTCATTTATATTAAACTTTCTTATATTTCCAAGTAATGAAAATTCGGGAAAATTATTTTTTATAATTTTTAAAATAGCTGGTAAAAAGACATAGCGTGTTTTTAACAATTGTACATAATCTTTAGAAATGATTGTTTCATCTTTTCCAGTAAAATAAGCATTTGTTCTCCGTAATGTTTCTAAATAACATTGATAGTAAATATCTTTATTAATTATCGGTTTACCTTTAACTACAGTCGAATTATCGCAAATCTCTTGTTCCATATATCTCATAAAACTTTTATGAATTTTTCTTATATCTTTTTCTTTCCATTGATTAATAGATATAGCTAATACATAATTTAACACTTTTTGCCAATCTTTGTATAATTCATATGGTTCAAAATATTTTTTGAATGCATAAATAGGATTGGATACAATCGTATCTATTTCTCCAATTGTTATCAAATCTATATCTGAGGAGTTTAATTTTTCTCTTATATATGGACGTTCAAGGCTTAAATAAAGTTTTAATCCGCCCTCTAACAATAAGAATGTTTCACCTGTTTTACAATCAGGTAAATGAGAAATAATTCTCCTTCCTTTCAAATCATCAAGCATAAAACTAGTTGTAATTATCTGTTTACCAAAAAGAAAAGGTTTTTCATTATCAAACCAAATCTTAAATGTAGAACTTGCTAAATCGCCTCTATCATCTTCCAATTTAGAATTTGAATATAGACAAAAAGCTTCAATTTGATCTAGTCTAAGTAATAATTTTTTTGGAATACGAATATGACCATCATAAACAAGATGAATTAAATACAAAGATATGAATGTTTTAAAATATCAGTATCTTCCGTTGAATTAATATTTAGTAAATCACCATTTTTCATTGGATCTGAAATTATTTTATCTATTTTCTTAATATATTCTTTTCTGCCAACTATACAAAAAAAGTTCAAGAATATTTTCATTTTCAATACGCTCAAATATTTCTTCTCTAATTATTAATATTTCTTCTTCAAATTCTTGAAATGTGTATTTTAAACTATCGATATGTTTTAATTCTATTCTATTGGTTTGTTCGTCTAAAATACCACAAAGATATACAAATAAAAGATTTTGTTGTTTTAAAATATCCATATTCTCTCCCTTCTAGATATTTAATAACATAATATTTGAAAATCCATGAATACTTAATTAGTACAAATGTCTAACTAATTTTCCTTGTCATCTAGTCTGTTAAATTAGAATAATCAGTCTCGCTTAAATATTCCTTCTTTTCTAAATTATAAAAACTCGGATCTGATAAATACAAATCTTTAAAACTATCTTTTAATTTAATAGCACATGGTTTAAAAGTTACATAAGTTAACCCACCACTAACAATTCCACCTACAATAGGCACTATTTTAGAAAAACCTTTTGCAAAAACATCTTTGGTCATTTTAAAACCTAGTGTTGTCGCTACTTTTTTAACTATTGGATAAAGAGTTGTTTTAGTAAGTACTTTTTGTGCAAGGGATTTTGATACTTTTTTAGAAGCTGTTTCAGCAATAATCTTTACCCCCTGATTAGCACCATTTACACCAAACATAACACCTAGAAAAATTAATAACTGATTCATAGTCTCATCACTAATGTTTTCACCATTTAATTCAAAATCACTAAAACCATATAAGTATGCTAACTTTTGCATCACTCGCAACATGAATCCAAAATATTGTGCAACATCAGCTGGAATGGTTGCTGCCATTGCAGCGCCTCCAGGCAATCCTGCTGCAAAAGAAATTGCTGAAACTTTATTTGTTTCATAGTCAATCATTTGATCTGCTATTTCTGTAATTTTAGAACGCAATATCCCTGCACTTGCAGGATTATCTTTAATTGCTTTTAATACCTGCTCTTCTGAATAATATTTGATCAATTCTTTATATAAAGATTCACTACTTTGCACTTTTACACCAGGAATTTTTACTGCTTGAATTAAAATATCCTCAGGTGTTACTTCAATACTGCTCACCTTTTTAGAAGTATCTTTTACAATTTTTTTTACTTTGTTAATTGATGTATTCACCGATTCGCTAGCTAAGTTCTTTGCAGAATTCGCAAGATTTTCTGATTTATCGATAATTTCTTTTACATCTACTTGTGAAACTTTTTCTTTATCCTTTGATAATGATTCTTTTAGTAAATTATTCTTTTTTTCATTCTTATGCTCCCTTATTTATCTTTCAACTTCATTCTCAAATATTTTTCTAACTTTTTATCAACACAATATATGTAGCAACCTTTTTGCCCTCTTGTTAATAATGTCCTATATGTATTTTTAATGATTCTATCAGCAATACGTAATGCTTCTTCTTTGTTTTTCTTATATAATCCTTTTAGTCCTTTAATTGATTGATCAGTTGTAGCTCTTTTTGTAAAATCAGTAACTATCCCATCCTCATATCGTAAATCTTCACCTATAATTACCCCTACATAATCAAATTCTAAACCTTGGCATGTATGAATACATCCGATTTCATTCACTGATTCAGGATCAATCGCCCAAGTAGAAGAAGAGCCCAAATTCCACGACATACCAAAATCCCCAATTTGAATATCATGAATATCACTATTATTTTTACCCTCTTTAATCCAATTCCAGCAATAACCTGCTACTATTCTTGATTTATTATTTATTTTGTTTTTTTCTAAGATCAACTGTTTTACTTCTTGAGGAGTGCTGCAAATACGAATATCATAATCGTAATCAAATTCATCTGTTGCCTCTTTATTGATTTCTAAAACATTATCGATCCAAGATAAGTAAGAGTCACTTCCATTACATCGAAACTGTGAAATTAATGTATCTTCATAAATTTCGGCATCAAAATATTGGCACCATTTCTTTATTGCATCACTATTACCAATATCTTTTGTGGTAACCAATTGAAAATCATCCACAAAAAAGATACTGGTTTTCGCAGCATTTATAATTTCTTTAATTTGATTTTCTCCTAAATTCTGAAACATTCCCGACTTTTCATTTAAACGATGGGCTTCATCAACAATTAAACAATTGAAATCATCTTTTAACGATTCAGTAAATGCTCCTGAGCCTTTAAATAGATTATCAATATAAGCTTTTCGATATTTTCCATCTGTCAATTTTTTCCGATATACTTCACGAGGTGCAGAATTTTTTGTAACATATATCACATTCTGATTAAGATTTAATATTGCTACTAGCATATTAATCGCAAGAACTGTTTTTCCTGTACCAGGCCCTCCATGAATAATATAAACTTGTTTCTTATTCGTTTTATTTTTAGCAATCTCTAAAGCCTTTTCAAAAACAACTTTCTGATCGTCTATAAGAGTAAATTCTTTATTACCTTTTAATAATGAAGATAAGCAATCTTGTAAAGATTTACTTGGCACTATTTTTCCTTGTTCAATATGATTTAACACATTGGAGTTTCCTTTTTTTATTATTTTTGATATAAAAACTTACTAAATTTCTGATTATCTTTTCATAAGTTGGTAAATGCCGATATATCCCGTATTTTAGGGCTTTATCGGTATTTTCTTTTTGGAAGATACCTTGCATAAGCTGGCATTTACCAGCATGAAAATGCAACCAAAAGTAGTAAATGAGTAGTAAATATAAGCTCCGATATTAACAAGCCAGTCTTTCCAGTTCCGCTTTTGCAGATTGAAATGTACCGTGTGCGTAATAGCCAAGTGTCATGGTTATGTTAGCGTGTCCCATGAGATATTGCAGGGTGTTTGGGTTCATTCCTCTATTTGCCATATTCGTACAATAAGTATGCCTGAATGAATGTGGTGTGATGTTCGGTAACTTATCCGTGTGATACTTGTTATATTTCTTAATCAATCCTCGCACCATACCCTCATAGTTTCCTGCAACTTTAGGCAAGCCCTCACGGTTTAAGAATAGGAAATTGCTGTAACCACCTACAATCAGCGGTTGTGCTTTTCCTCTGCTCTTTAGTATTCTTTGGATTGCTTGATAAGCCCGTTCTGTCAATGGAAGTTCCCGTTTTCCGTTTTTGGTCTTTGGTGTTTCAATATAGTAGCCTATTTCGCTATCTTTCAATAGCTGGTGGTCTATATTGAGTATTCTGTTCTGCATATCAATATGCGTCGTCAGTCCGCAAAATTCAGAAATACGAAGTCCCGTTTCCAGCAGAAGCACAACCTCATCATAATACTTGCTGTAAATCTTGTCCTTTTCCATAAAGGCAAGCAGGCGTTCTTCCTGCTCTGGTGTAAGGATAACTTTCTGCTCCGTATCATCTTCCAGAACATCACTTAGCTTAAATTCAAACGGGTTCTTTCTGATACAGTCGTCTTGTATCGCCATGTAAAATGACGCTTTCAAGGAACGCTTATAGTTATCAATCGTTTTATAGGCATATCCTTTTTCACTCATTCTGATAGCCCATTCTTTAGCGTCCGATTGCTTCACAGTATCAATCGCCCTCATACCCAACGGGTCGTTTTTCAGAGCGTTCATAAGATACTGTCGTCCTTTTTCAGTAGCCCTTTTGATGTTCTTTCTTTGGCTGTTCTTCTTGTCGTAGAGCTGGCAGACTGTCATTTTACCGCCGACTGTGTCGATACCGTCGTTAAGGTCTTTTTTTATCTGTGCTTCTTTTTCCCTCAACGATATATCATCACGCTTTCCAGCAGGTGTCTTGTCTGTCGGTACAAGTTTCCAAGAATAGACAAATTGTGGCTTTCCGTATATATCGGTATATTTATAAACGTATCTTCCGTCTTTTCGCTGGCTCTCTCCATTACGCAAATTGCGATTTTTACCGTCTTTTCGTTTTACATTAGACATAGTGTAAAGCTCCTTTCCGTCATGGAATGAGCCGTGATACGCTATATTTATTATACCATATCTACGGCTCAATGACATTAGATTTCGTCCAATGTATCTATGATTTTTTCAAATTGTTTTCGCTTAATCTGAATACGGTTACCGTTCACGATAACCCAGCCAGCGTCAATATTTTCTTCGGCTAATTTACGCAATTTCTTTTCGCCAATGCGGAAGTATTTGGACGCTTCTTCAATCGTCAGCGTATATTTTTCCCAGATAGGCACATCAGTATTGTTCATAATCTATGCACCCCCTTTACTGTGTGTCATTTTTTACAAGCAGGCAGACGGCTTTGGAAAGCTCCGTTAGTATCTCAACTATTCCCATTCTTGTGGGCAGAACCGCACCATGCGGACGTATCATTATTCTGTGAGGATAGGTCGTGGCAAAACGACTTTTCCAACAGTCGCTCTCGGATCACTGCGTGGGTCGCTCGCTTTCTTTTGAAAAGGTCGTGGCGTACAGTCCCCGTGGCTCGCTATCTCACAAACGTATCTGTCTGCTTTATTCAGTTGTCAAAGAGCTGTGGCGAAAGCGTGTTGCTTTCATGTAAAAGCAGGGGCAGAGCAGGAAAGAGGGGATTGAACAAATCATGCTCTGCGGTTACTGCTTGTTATTCTTCGGTTTCTAAAGGAATATCAAAGTCCAAAATCATTTTGATAAGTGCTTCTCTGATACGTCCTTTTAATTCCATGTCTACGACTATGCAGACATTACCATATTTGTCGTAGAACGGACGCAAACAACATTTTGATATGTACGGGTCATACAACGCCAGTATCTTTTCAATCGCATTTACGTTGCCGTCCACAGCCGACGAAATAAGGTAAAATGACGGGCGTGTGTTATTCATCATTCATGTTCTCCTTTAATTTTTTCTTGATTTCTTCAAGTGAGTTCTTCCTACTGCGGAACGACGTTGAACGGTTAATCTTTAATCTGTCGCCGATTTCTGTATCGCTCATGCCTAAGAAGAAATACATCAACAAGATTTCTCTGTCTTTTTCAGACAGATACTTAATCGCTTCTGCTAAATCATCATCAAGGACACGAACCTCAATACCACATACATCAAAGGCGGTATAATCGCTTTCGTATTCGTCCCAGACTGCCAGCTTTTCTACGACGATTTCTGGAAGTTCACAATAGGAAATTTCCTTATTTCTTCGTCGCTTTAATTCTTTGCGATAATTACGGACAATGCCTTTCACTACACGTTTGAGCTTGCAGTCAAATTGACATTGTATTGTCTTTTGAAAGTCCGACGGTTTCATATCATCACACCCCCTTTCCGTTATGACGTGAAAAGTGTTTATCCCTCTTTCCGCACCATATCTGTACAGCAAGGTGTGATTTGTTGCATGATTTTGAAAAAAAATGAAAAAATTTTTTCGGGTACAAAAAAAGCCCGCACAAAACATATAGTCTGTACGAGCTATTAAAGCTGTGAGATATTCAGTTGTTAATAAAATGCTGTTAGGTAGTGTATGACCGTATAAGATTATGCTTAAAACTTTCCATGACACAAGCCCCCTTACAGCACTTGATTTCTATTAAACTTTTGTCTTTTTTGTAATCTTGTAAATATATTCTTCTGGAGTAGGGCGTTTATTTCCAAAATACTTTCTGAAATTCTCCTGCACTTCTGGGTCGGTGCTGTTCATAGCTTCATCAATCGTCGCTTCAATATCAGCTCGAACATCAGCTAATGACACACCGCCAGCTTTTGCACCAGCTTTCAATGCTTTTTTAATATCTCGTTTTTTAAGTCCTATCATAGTATTACCTCGTCACAATTTACTGAATGTTTTAGAAATGTTTTTCAAAATGCTTATATAGAATAATCCCTAAAAATGTTTGCAGTAGGAATAAACCAAATATAATGCCTATAATCCATGCTTCAATATGAAGTAACGCAAGTACAAAAGCAACAAACAAGTACACGAAAGTCATTAACTGATATACTAAAGAACCAGCTTTCATTCTTAAAAATATTTTTCTTTCATCAACATTATTGATGTGATTTTCTCTATTTATATTTTGTAATTTTTCTTTATTTTTTGGCATTTCATAATAACAAATTTTCAATAATTGAACACCAGAAGCAAAAGCTAAACCGAACCCCATTGCGTAAAAAAGTGTAGCGTAATAATCAGTATCAATAACGAAATATCCAAAACATATAAAGATTATACCTATAATAATCTCAATGATAAATGATAATTTTTTCTTCATTGTTAATTCCACCTTTCAAAAGACTACATTTTCTGTATTAAAAAAATCGTTTTATGGTTGTTCAAATTATCCTGAATGTAAGTTTACTTTAGCTGAACATTTTAGAAAGAAAAAACTAACCAAAACGAATGTAAAAGAATTACTGGAGGGAAAAGAAACCCTGGTAAAAGGAATCAAAAACAAAGAGAAAAAGCCCTACAATGCCGTTGTAAAAATTGGGGAAAAGGGATATATTGATTTTATATCTTTCTCAAAATAAACATAAAAGCCCTTTAAAGAGGGCTTTTATATATTAATCACAAATCACTTATCACAAATCACAAGTGATTTGTGATTGTTGATGATAAAATAAGAATAAGAAGAAATAGAAAGAAGTGAGTGATTGTGGGAAATTTAGGCGCACAAAAAGAAAAACGAAATGATACACCAATCAGTGCAAAAAAAGATATAATGGGAGATAAGACGGTTCGTGTTCGTGCTGACTTGCACCATATCATAAAAATCGAAACAGCAAAGAATGGCGGAAACGTAAAAGAAGTTATGGAAATAAGACTTAGAAGCAAACTTAAGAGTGTGTTGATATTGCAGTATCTTAAAATTTTGTGTATAATAGGAATTGAAGTTAAATTAGATGCTAAAAATTTGTAATTAAGAAGGAGGGATTCGTCATGTTGGTATTCCAAATGCGTAATGTAGATAAAACATCTACTGTTTTGAAACAGACTAAAAACAGTGATTACGCAGATAAATAAATACGTTAGATTAATTCCTACCAGTGACTAATCTTATGACTTTTTAAACAGATAACTAAAATTACAAACAAATCGTTTAACTTCTGTATTTATTTACAGATGTAATCACTTCAGGAGTGATTACATGAACAAAAATATAAAATATTCTCAAAACTTTTTAACGAGTGAAAAAGTACTCAACCAAATAATAAAACAATTGAATTTAAAAGAAACCGATACCGTTTACGAAATTGGAACAGGTAAAGGGCATTTAACGACGAAACTGGCTAAAATAAGTAAACAGGTAACGTCTATTGAATTAGACAGTCATCTATTCAACTTATCGTCAGAAAAATTAAAACTGAACATTCGTGTCACTTTAATTCACCAAGATATTCTACAGTTTCAATTCCCTAACAAACAGAGGTATAAAATTGTTGGGAGTATTCCTTACCATTTAAGCACACAAATTATTAAAAAAGTGGTTTTTGAAAGCCATGCGTCTGACATCTATCTGATTGTTGAAGAAGGATTCTACAAGCGTACCTTGGATATTCACCGAACACTAGGGTTGCTCTTGCACACTCAAGTCTCGATTCAGCAATTGCTTAAGCTGCCAGCGGAATGCTTTCATCCTAAACCAAAAGTAAACAGTGTCTTAATAAAACTTACCCGCCATACCACAGATGTTCCAGATAAATATTGGAAGCTATATACGTACTTTGTTTCAAAATGGGTCAATCGAGAATATCGTCAACTGTTTACTAAAAATCAGTTTCATCAAGCAATGAAACACGCCAAAGTAAACAATTTAAGTACCGTTACTTATGAGCAAGTATTGTCTATTTTTAATAGTTATCTATTATTTAACGGGAGGAAATAATTCTATGAGTCGCTTTTTTAAATTTGGAAAGTTACACGTTACTAAAGGGAATGGAGATAAATTATTAGATATACTACTGACAGCTTCCAAGAAGCTAAAGAGGTCCCTAGCGCCTACGGGGAATTTGTATCGATAAGGGGTACAAATTCCCACTAAGCGCTCGGGACCCCTTGTAGGAAAATGTCCTAAGTGTGGCAACAATATTGTATTAAAAAAATCGTTTTATGGTTGTTCAAATTATCCTGAATGTAAGTTTACTTTAGCTGAACATTTTAGAAAGAAAAAACTAACCAAAACGAATGTAAAAGAATTACTGGAGGGAAAAGAAACCCTGGTAAAAGGAATCAAAAACAAAGAGAAAAAGCCCTACAATGCCGTTGTAAAAATTGGGGAAAAGGGATATATTGATTTTATCTCTTTTTCAAAATAAACATAAAAGCCCTTTAAAGAGGGCTTTTATATATTAATCACAAATCACTTATCACAAATCACAAGTGATTAATCACAAATCACTTGTGATTTGTGATTCTTAATGATACAATATTACTATACAAAAAAAGAATGGGGCGTAGTTATGGAGAAGGAAAAACTAAAAATACTTGAAGAATTAAGACGTATTTTTATCTAAATAACGAGCTGTTATAACCCATGTAATTTGTCCGATAGCAATAACTCCTGCTATCGAAAAAAACACAACTTTACTCATATATCCCATAAAGACAAGAGCAAATAATACAAGAACCAATAATGTAAGTGTTACTTTATAAGCATTCGCAAGAGAAGCATTAGTAATTGCGATATTTCTTTCATCATTTTCTAATATTTGCATTTCTTTTGTTGGCTTACTGAATATATCACAACCCATAAAAATCAATATTATTCCAATAAGCGTTGTACCATAGACAACCAAATCTGGACGAGGTACGGGCAATAGTTGGTGTACGCCTAAACCATAAGTTAGTAAACCACCTAAAAAGATTATTACACCGATAAATAATTCAACTTTTTGTATCTTATGTTTCATTTGCTTTCCTCCTCATAAATAAATATTTCTTCAATACTCATTTGAAAGTACCTTGCAATTTTAAAAGCTAAGATAATAGAGGGATTGTAGCGTCCATTTTCTAAAGAGCCTATTGTTTGACGAGATACTTCAAGAGCAGTCGCTAAATCTTCTTGTTTAATACCTCTTTGTTTTCGTAATTCTTCTAAACGATTTTTCACAACATACCCCTTTCTTGAACAAATGGAAAGTTTGCTTTCCTTTTCTAATCTTATGATACTCCTGCAAGTAAAGAATGTCAAGCAAACTTTCCATATTTTATTATCCTACAATCTTCCAGTTGCTATCCTTATGTAGCACAAGTTCATACTGCGATATTTGTGTAGCCTTTGTCTGATTATCAAGGAATTTCACAGCAACTTTGACTTTCACATTGTCCCCGTCCTTTGTAAAGATAGGGTTTACCAGTTCAGCATAAATGTAGTCCCTGCCGATAGGCTCAAGCACATTTCCCGATACATAGTAGGCAAGCTCTTTTTCTGTGGCTGTCGGGTACAGCTTAAAGAATGTTTCAAGAAATGCAGTAGCGTCATTGACGGTATCAGCGTCTACACTTGCATTTGCTTCTGGTGTCTTAGGCTCATAATCTGATTTCTCGATTGCTGGTGCAAGGGTAGGGTTCTGAACGATTACCATATCCCCGTCAGCGTCTACATGGACTTTTACGGTATAGGTTGCTTTCACATTGCTTGTCTGTTCTCCCTCTTTTATCTGCTGATCCACTTCGTAGGTAGCAGAAAAAGTGTCCGTTCCCGACTGTTCAATACTCCATACAATCACATCTGTAACTGTGGAGCTGGTCGGTATATCGGTTCTAATGGTATCCACATTCAAGTCCTGCAATTCCTTTGTCAGATAACCGCTGATTGCCTGCGTCCTTGCTTCAATCGCTTCTTTGCTGTTACTCCATGTGTAGTAGGGCTTTGCAAAGTTCTTCACAAAATTTTCTATCCCGTTGGTGTCCTGCAAGCGAAGCTCTATGATTTCTTTTTCATGGGTCGTGTGCTGGTCGATAGCCGTAAAATTCTTATACGCCCCAAAGCTCACGCTTGCGATAAGCACCACCCACAATGCAATCACGGATTTTTTATGTGTGCCTACCTTGAAAGTACGCACCTTTTTTTCTTTGGGTTCTTTGATAGTTTCTGTCTGTTTCTTATTCTTTCTAAACATGATGAAATCCTCACTTTCTATTGTTTTACTCGTCCTGCACCGATTAAGTGCTGTTGCCAGTAACTACTACTTAGGTCTGCATATCCTATCGGGTCGCCTGCGTGGTACATCTGTGTCGGCGAAACAAGAATACCGACGTGTGTTACATAACTTCCAGCGTTATAGGTAGAATGGAAAAATACCAAGTCCCCAGCCTTTGCCTGCGAAAGTGGAAGATGTTGGGTTGCGTCATACTGTGCTTGTGCGGTTCTCGGTAAGGAGATACCAGCTTTTCCATAGCACCATTGCGTCAGTCCCGAACAGTCAAAAGAAGTGTTGGGATTGCTACCGCCATACACATATTTCCAGCCTTGATATTTCAATGCTTCATTCATTACCTTTTGTGCCAGTTCTCCCGATACCTGCGGAACAGTTAAATACTGATTGACTAATTCCACATAGAACATATTTCCATAGCCATACCGCCAGCCCCCATTCTTCGCAACGGCTATCGGGTTGGTGTAGGTTACTTTCTTTCCACCCGATTTTTCACGGGCGAAGCTCTCTGCAAGGTTAAAGGTGTGTTTCTTTCCTTTTCCTGCCACATATCCCACATAACCACCACCATAGTTATAAGACTGTATCGCTACATTCAAATCGTCGATACCTTGATTTTTACAGGAAGAAAGCAGGGACGCAAAATACTTACACCCCTGCTTGATTGAGCTTTCCGTATCTAAAGAGTTGGGCGGTAAACCAAGACTTTCTGAACTCTGCATAACATCTTCTGCCGTACCGCCACTTTCTACTTGAATGATAGCCAGTAGCACGTTGACATACTCGGAGATACCGTTTTCTCTGGCGTATTTTTCCACCATAGGCTGATGTTTCAAGACTTCTGCGGATAAATTCATACCCGTAATGCCAGAAGAAAAGTTGCTGTTCTCGTCGTCGCTGTCCGCACTAATGAGGACACCAAAGAAAAGGACTATGGAAAAGAGGATAGGAAACAGACTGCCAATAAGAGCGATATGTTTCAGTTTCATTTTTTCTTCTGTCCTTTCTTCGTTACAAGGTTACGGTTCTTTTCGGTATGTTCCGTTGTACGCTTTGATTGTTCAAAGGTCTGTTTCTTTGTAGTACGCTCTGCTTTGTAATTCTGGCGTGTTTCCTGCGATACTACTTTTTCTACATTCTGCCTATGTACTGGCTGTGCAGGCTGGGTCGCTTTCTTATCAGAAGCACCAGAAGATAACGGACGCTCTTTCACAACATTTGTCTTGACTGGTTCACTTGCTTTTGAAGTGGTCGCTGTGGCAGGACGTTTCACTTCCTGCATTTTTTCCGCACTCGGCTTTGGAATGGTTGAAGCTGTGGCTGGTCGCTCATGGGGACGGGTAGCTCCCGTTGTCGCTGATCCGTCCGTCTTTCTTTGTCTTGCTTCTTGTGCCTTTTGAAGCTCCATACGTTTGTCAGCGATATTCTGTCTATGCTGTTCCTGCTTTTCCAAGCGTCCCGTCTGTCTGGACTGCTGTTCCTGCACCATGCCACGCTTGAAGTCTGATACGCTGGACTTTGCCTTTTCCTTTGCGGAATACACCGCATAAGCGGTCTGTGTCGGCATATCCTTGATATTCTCTTTGACAGCGTTAGCCTTGTCTTTCACTTTATTTTTCGTATCTAAGACAGCACCCACCTTTGAGCCTGCACGCTGTCCCATGCTGGAAGTGGTATTGCCCCGATTTTCTTTAGAAGCCGTATTTTTTCTTTCGGCTCTCTTGCCAGCAACGGCACTTCCAGCTACCGCACCAGCCACACCACCCGAAATACCGCCAGCACTTACCGCCCTTGCAATACGGTGTTCCATACGCCTAGCCCTATGTCGCATAAACAGATACGGTCTGCGGAAAATTCTTCGTCCCATGTTTTGACTGTCGCCAGCATTAAGTGAGAACATACTCATTAAGTCGCCCAGTTTCATATAGATACCAGCAAAACACACTATCTGCAAGAACGCCACCATAAAGAACGGGTAGTCTGTGGAGATGTTATAAAACATACTGGAAATGCTGAACGCCACCGTTACAATGAGCGTTATTCCTGCCCGTGTCATTATGGTATTAAATACCCTCACGATTGCCTGCTTTGCCATGCTTTCATAGCTCGGTATCATGGAAAGTAGAAAGCTGATAGGTAAAAACATTGCAAAGATAATAAAGAGTATCTGGCTGAACAACATCATACCCGTAAGCAAGAATACAAATATCGTGATACCTAAGTTAAAGAATAGCAGGAAGAACACCATACCTAAACGGTTTACGACCTGCGGTATCGTCAGATTGTTGTTGTCATTGTCCTCGATTTCTGTTTTCACGACTTCCTCTCTGGTCTTGCCGTCCTCGTCCTCTGGACTTACTGATACCAGAGCTTCTACACGGTCTGTCCCGATTTCCTCTGCGTTGCTGTTACCAAATTGAAGCAAGAGCCACGGCTGTTCCACTTGAATGGAAAACAAGCTGTCCCGTATCAAGTCCACGCTGTCCTTGCCCTCGCTGTCAGAGTTGGGGAGCATGATTTTTGTTCCCAAGTCCAAAGAAGCGGTACTGATGTCTGATGAAAATTCATTTATCTTCTTGATGTAATCGGGAGCGTAGGCAATAAAGGAAGCGGACAACACGAACACCACCACAAAGTTAATAACAGCGTGAAGTGCCTTGCTGGTTTCGCGTTTGATAAGTCCCGTATAGGCAACATAAAGTCCCACTATTAAGATAATGAGAAGCAGGAAACCGACATAGAAGCCCGTAGAAGAAAAGCCGTTCTCGGTAACGCCTGCAAGGGTCTGTATGCTTTGTCCGATACTGTCTGCCATATCGTTAATAAAATCAAGTTTGTATGCTTCCTGCACCACATAGCCCGTAGCATTGCTTAAATAAAGGCTTATCGTCCAGACAAAATTGGTAATGCAGTAAAGTCCGTACTGCACCGATTTTCCGATACCGTCCAGCCAGTTCCATGGCAACCACGACCAGCTATTATCCACATAAAAATCAAGCTGGTAATTCGACAGCGGATATTTTGAGTAAAGATTTTCTGCGTTTATGGTATCGTCCACAAGCCCCGTCGCATGAGCCACCGTCCCCAGAAGTGAGAGCAGGATAAGGGAGAGTGCCACGACAAACAGAGCCATTTTGAGAAAGTGAAGTATCTTCCTTTTTGTGAACGCACCTTTTATCCTTTCTTTCATCACTCCACCTCATTTCTCTGTACGGGCGGTCTGGTATCAAAGGCGTGTAGCAGTTCTTCAAAGACTGGGTGTATCTGCACCACACCGACACGCCCGTATAAGTCCTGCAATAAGCATTGTCCGTTCTCCAAATCACGCAAGCGTTTCTGGTTGTTCTCGTCGTCCTTGTCGATACCGAAAAATTCTAAGGTCTGCTTTATCTCGTTGATGTCAGTAGAACGAAAGGCAAACTTCAAGCCGATATTGTTTTTCAGACTTTCCTTTGACACGTCGCCAGAAGATTGTGTAACAAAATAGACGCCTGCCTGCATAGCTCGTCCAGCACGCACCAGCTTATTTGATAAAGTTTCGCCTTGTGCCACATTTAAGAACGCCCACGCTTCGTCAAGGTCTACAATCTTAAAAATGCTTCTGTCTGAATGGATAAAATCAAGGGCAAAGGTACTAATCACAATCAGCATAGACACCGACAATAATTCAATGGTCGTGTATTCCTCAAATGTTGTATCCTTATCTGGTAATACTAAGTCCGCTACTTGAATGATATTGAGTTGGTTATCCAGACTGATTGCATTTTCCACCGTACCGTCTGAAAACAGCAGGTGTGCAAAGTCGTAGTCCGTGAAGCTGTCGATATGTTCTGCGATATTTCTTGATATGGGTGTATCTTCACGGCGTAGCTCGTCTATCACATGGAGCAAGCCCCGACTGTCGCTCTGGGTAACGGAGCGTACCGCCTTACGAAGTACAGGGAATTTTTCGCCGTCCCTAGAGGAAATACCCGTAAGGAATGTTAAGATGTCGATTGCCAGACTTTCAGCGTCTTTTACATTCTTCATAATCACGAACGGGTCAAGAAGTCCTGCATTGTCCTTGTCGCTGGTAAGGTTTACGATATTGATTTCATGGGCGATTTCTGGGAGCGTTTCTTTCCAGTTGCCCCTCTCAGCTTTGGGGTCTAAAATGACTGCTTGACCGCCAAACAGCACCGCATAATATACCAGAAGATTGTTGCAGAATGACTTTCCACCGCCAAGCGAACCGACAAAAGCAGAAGCAAGAGCGTTTGTTACTGTACCTTTTACACCCTGCGAAGCTAACGACGGTTGCAGGTACACATTTCTTCCCGTATCAACGGAATAGCCCATATAGATACCCGTAGTTTCCCCTAACTGCTGGGTCGCACCAAAACCAAGACCTGCCAAGAAATCTGATTTTACATACTGCACGTAGTCATTGATATATCGCTTGCTGGCAGGAAGAAATTCAGAATGAAGCCCCAGCATATCCCCAGCAGGACGCACCAGCTTTACATTGAGGTCGTCGTAAAAATCTTTGACTTCATCACAACGGCGTTTTAATTCGTCCAAATCATCAGCCGATACACGCACTACATAAGAGAGCTTATACATACTTTCTTTTGTCTGGTCTAAGTCCGTTTCCAGCTCATCCACGCTGTCTAATGCGTCCACCACATTTGAGCTTGTTTCACTTCCTGCTTGATAAGCGTGATTGTCAAGGTCTTTCAATTCCTTTTTCTTGTTGCGGACGGTTGTTAATGCTTTACGGTTCTCCACGATTTCTACATTCATAGAAGTATCAACGGGGAATGTGAATTGCTGTTGCTGGAAATAGAAGATTTCAGACGACGGAAAATCAAGCTCGCCAACAATCGCATTGACGGTAAAGTAGGACACATAGCTTTCCCTGTCCTCATGTTCCAATCGCAAATACCGCTGGCTTTCCTCAATCACACACCTTGTCGGACGGATAAGGTCGTAGTATTTTATCAGCGTTTCTTTCTGTAATTTCTTCTTTGGTAGCTGGTACTCATAATCTTCATAGGCGATACCGTCCCTGCCGTAAAGATGTTCCATGAGATACCCAAAATCATGGATTTCCAAGCGACGCACCTTAAAGCGACGGGAGATTTTATTTTCCAGCAACTTTTCCATTTTCATATAACGGTTGATTTCATCATTCGGCATGGAAACAAAGTCATTCATCAGCGTGTGGTTCACTTCATGGAGAAATTCCTTGAATGTCAGCCACGCCGATTTTTTGATGTTCTTCAGATTGAGCTGTTCTTCCGTAACCATGAGCTTAAAGCCAAGAAAAAAGCGGTAGTCCACTTGATTGTCCCCAATCATTGATACTAACGCTTCGGTCTGTTCGTCTATCTTCTGGCAGGCAACTTCCTTTAATTTCCCCGTAACCAGCTTCTTTGACTGCTCCTGCATACTTCGTATTGAGCTTTCCGTTGCAATCTGCAACGCATGAATTTTTCCCTCACGGGACTGTGCGATAAGCTGTCGGAAACTGTCATGCACGATAAATTTCTGCTCTGCGGATAGGAAAGAATAGTTGTATGGTATCAGCTCATAATAAGCAAACACCTCATTGTCCTTATTCCAGACAAGGTTATTGTCAATATATTTTATCGGGAACATAGTTCACACTCCTTACTGCCGTGATTGTTTCATTGAGTATCTGCTTATGCAGTTTTACGGCTTTTCCTGCATAAGTGATTTTCGGTCGCAGGGCATAGGTTATCTGTGATTTCAAAAAGCTGTACGGCTTCTTTCCGTCAAAGGTTTTCTGCGACATAAACCATGTGAGAGCAACGGGAATACCAAAGTATTTGAGAAATGCTCCCTCAATCATGGAAAGTGGGGGAATATCCCCAAACAGAATAATGAGAAATTCCGTAATCACAAACCATGTAATCTGTGTAAAGGTAACGGGAAAGGGTAAGTTAAAGTCATTGATTGCATACAAGACTTTTTCCACGTTCCAGATACCCGTATAAGATTTAATCTTTTTCAAGTTCTTTCAGCTCCTTTCGTAAGTTTCTAAATAGAAAAGGACAGCCATTTTCAGACTGTCCCTTAAAGAGAAATACGCTGTCAGTAACAACAATGCTTGTCGCTGATCTTCCAGCGTTAATATGGTATCTCGCACATACCTCGGCTTGTTTCAATAAAGCAACCGCCCATATCCAAATCTCGCCCGTAGGCTTCATAGTCAATGTAATTCTGTAAGCTGGGTGGAATGTCCCCAAGTGCCTGCAATTCGTCTATGTAGTAATAGGCAACGTCTGTCATAGTTTCACAGTCGGGATAATAATAAATATCGTCCTTGTGTTCCACGACTTCTTCCAGCGTCCCGTAGTGGCTGATAAATTCGTCCAGACACTCTACAATATAGTCGGGAAGTTCCTCTATCATTTCATACATCTCATTGAGTTCTTCAATGGAAACATACTCGCCAATCGCAATGGGGAAGTTGTCGGTATCATGGATAGCGTATTCCTCATACTGTTCATTCAAGCCGATTTTTTCTTTCACATCTTCCTCGTCAATGGGGAACGTGAACCAAGCACCGACTAAATAGCCCTCATTGTATTTGCCAAGATTAGCAATGTAAACCGCCATATCATCAATCATAAGCACCACCTCATTTCCTACTCTGGCAGTTCAAAGATACCGTGTTCTGTTACTAAAAATTTCCCGTGTTCCTGCAAGTGAGAAGCGTAGGCTTCAAAGTCAAAGTAATATTCTTGACAGTCCTCGGATAAATGCTTAAATGTCGGGTCGTTCATCAGCTTTTGCCTTGCAACATCTATCATGCTTTTGCAGTCGGGATAAACCGTAATCACGTTCCTGCAAATATAAAGTGCTTCTAAATTTTCATACACGGTAAGAAGTGATACATATTCTTCCTGCATATCGCTTGAAAGCTGGCGGTACATAAAATCTAATTCGTTGAGCTGGTACACGCTTGTATGTTCGTGGACTTCATCAGCAAAGGGCAGTACCTTTTCGATAATGCGGTAATCCCCACTTTCTGCACCGACACCTAACTTTTCTTCAAACTCTGCAACATCTATCGGCAGGTCAAACCAGTATGATGTTGTTTCTTCGCCAGTTGTTCCTTTCGTTTCCACCAGCACCCTTGTTTCCTGCATTGTTCCTCACGTCCTTTCTGTTGTTTCATCACATCTTGTAAGGTCTGGTACGACATACCAAACACATATTTAGAAAAATCTTCTAACTGTCTTTCTTCATAATCGGCAGGGTTCAGTCGTTTCATTTCCTGCCACACCTTACGCTTGTAAGAGGGCAGGTCGGAAATATAATCACAGCCGACTTTCGTCTGCATATCCTTAAAAATATCGCTCATTTCATCACTCCAATCTAAAATTTAGGTAAGAAAAAAGCAGTCAATCCTAAGACTAACTGCTTTGTGTGTATGGATATGAAATTGTCAAACTGGGATTTATCAATATAAACTACCATGGAAAAATATAATAAAATACCAAAGTACTTAATACAATTCCGACAATATACATTTTTCTATAGTTTACTTTTTTGAAAAATATTATGGTAAACACAACAGCTCCTATAATATCCATTAACAACTGAAATAGGAATGTTTGATGTTCCAAAAAATAAATAAAAACTGCTATTGTTTCAGCAAATAATGCTCCTACTGGTAAAGAATATAATACTGAACTAAAAATATGTTCCCTATTCCAATAGTACAGAATAAATGCTGCTATTGCACAAGCGATTGACCAAACAGTAAACAATATGAATAGCCCAAAGCGGAATCCGCCGGAAAACATAGGTATAAACATTCCTAATATTGCTTGTAAAGCATAAAAACTTAATGTCATTCCAAACATATACAAGAACGAACTAATTCCTGCACAAATATTTGAGGTGCTTAACATAACGATGATAGTATTGGTAATAATCCAAAAACCAAACAATGTTTGAGGTGATGAAAAACTCCATAGTGTATCTGCGGGAAAATAATCTAACAGTCTACATATACACCCTACTAATATACCAATTACAAATATCGCTGTATAAGACTTATATGTATTTCTTAGTTTTATATTTGACACAATAGTTTTCCTCCTAAGTTCAAATTCATATTTGTCGTTTTCTTCATATCCATATTATATCACTCACATATTAGCACTACAATAAAATTTTATGCACCGATAATCTTGTTGAACAGCTCTAACAGTACATCTTTCACACCGCCGGCATTGAATACCAAGCCGACAGCAATCAAGGCAACTACCAAGAAGCCAATGAGCTTTGAAAACTCACGCTTGAACCCTAAGTAGATACCGATAACCACAATCGCCATAAGCACTAAGCTCTGTGCGTTTGATAAAAACCATTGATATAAATTTTGTCCGAAATTCATTTAATTGTCCTCGCTTTCTTTTAATTGTTCCATTTCATAGTCAGCTTCTTTGCCGACATTCAAAATACACATCAAGACTACGCCGATACCCATTCCCATAGATACCAGCAGGAAGTCTTTTAATAATACCCACATTTTTTATCACTCCTAACTTTCTACTAAATCTTTTGCAGGGGTCGTCTGCTGTTTGATTATCATTTCATGCTTTTCTGTGAGCTTTGCCTGCTGTTCGATTGTTTCCATGTAGTCTGTACCGTTTCCC